>JBBIHL010000095.1:0-9207 GCA_037447075.1 Candidatus Eiseniibacteriota bacterium
GTGCCCGAGCTGCCCACCTTCGTCACCCTGATCGCGGCGGCGCTGGGCGAGCACCACCCCGTCACCCACTTCCTGCATACCTGGGAGAACGTGATCTTCTCGCTGCTCGTGGCCCTGGTCCTGATCCTGGTGACCGGGATCGCCATGCGCGACGCCTCGAGCGGGGTGCCCGGCCGCTTCCAGAACGCGGTCGAGCTGGTGCTGGAGGCCCTCAACGACTTCGTCACCGGCATCCTGGGCGCCAAGCACGGCCCGCGCTACGTGCCCTACCTGGGCACGCTGTTCCTCTACATCATCCTCATGAACCTGTTCGGGCTCATCCCGTTCATGAAGTCGCCCACCTCGAGCCTCAACATCACCGCGGCGCTGGGGCTCACGACCTTCGTCTACGTCCAGATCGAGGGCGTGCGCAACCTGGGGCTGCTGGGCTACCTGGACCACATGGCCGGCAATCCCCGCACGCTGGTGTCGTGGGTGCTGGTGCCGCTCATGCTGCCCGTCCACGTGCTGGGCGAGCTCGCCAAGCCCATCTCGCTCTCGTGCCGTCTCTTCGGCAACATCTTCGGGGAGGACATGCTGCTCGTGGCGTTCATGGGACTAGGCGTGAGCCTGCTCGCCTTCACCCACCTGCCCGTGGGGCTGCCGCTGCAGTGGCCGCTGTTCATTGGCCTGGCGCTGCTCTCCAGCACGCTCCAGGCGCTCATCTTCACCGTCCTCAGCAGCATCTACTTCCTCCTCATGCTGCCGCACGAGCACGAGGTGGAGGCTCACTAGCCCGGGTTATTCATGAACCGCGAGCCGAAAGCGCGAGACGCCGCGGATGCCCTGCAGAGATCGCGCTTGCAGGCCGCGGGCTCATGAATAACCCGGGCTAAACCCAAGGAGGAGTCATGGACTTTCACGCAGCGCTAGCGCTCGGTCTGCCGCTCGGCATCGGGATCGCCGCCATCGGGTCCGGCATCGGCCTGGGCCTGATCGGCCAGGGCGCCATGCAGGCCATCGGTCGCCAGCCGGAGGCCACCGGAAAGATCCAGCTCGCCATGATCATCATCGCCGGGCTGGCCGAGGCGCTCACCATCTACGCCTTCGTCACCATGTTCATGCTGAACGCCAAGATCGGCTAGCGGCTCGCACGCGCGAGGCCGGGAGCGCACATGAACGTGATTGACTGGAGGCTGGTCGGGACCCAGATCGTGGGGTTCCTGCTCACGGTCTGGCTGGTGCGGCGCTACGCCTGGGCGCCGCTGCTCAAGGTGCTGGAGGAGCGGCGCCGGCGCATCGCGTCCCAGTTCCAGGAGGCGGAGCGCCAGCAGGCGGAGGCCGCGGGGTTGAAGGCGCGCTACGACCAGGAGCTGCGGGGCATCGAGGCCCAGGCGCGCAAGCGGCTGCAGGAGTCGGTGGCCGAAGGGCAGCGCGTGGCGGGCGAGGTCAAGGCCCAGGCGCAGCAGGAGGCGGCGCGGCGGCTGGCGCGCGCCCAGGACGAGATCGCCCGCGAGCGCGAGAAGGCCAAGGAGCTGCTCAAGCAGCAGGTCATCCACCTCACCGTGCGGGTGGCGGAGAAGATCCTGCGCCAGAAGCTCGACGAGCCCGCGCAACGCAAGCTGGTGGGCGAGTTCATCGAGGAAGTCGAGGCCGCGGACCGGATCGCCGCCGCCGGAGCCGCCCGGTGAAGGACCTCACCGTTGCCGCCCGCTACGCGCGGGCGCTGTTCATCGTGACCGAGAAGCGCGGCGAGACCGGGCGCGCGCTGGAGGAGCTCAAGGCGGCGCTCGAGGTATGGAGGCCCGGCACGCGCGTGGCGGCCTTCCTGACGGCGCCCCAAGTGAGCCTGAGCGACAAGCGCGATGCGCTGCGCGCCGCCCTGCGGGGCAAGGTGCTGCCGTCGGTGTCGTTGTTCGCCGACCTGCTGCTGCGCAAGAAGCGCCTGGACGTCTACCCGGAGATCGTGAGCGAGTTCGAGGCGCTGGTGGAGCGCGCGCGGGGCATCCGCCGCATCCACGTGGCGAGCGCCGCGCCGCTCACGGCGACCGAGCTCGAGCGCCTGCAGCGGACCCTGGAGCGCTACACCGGAGGCAAGGTGAAGCTCTCCACCGAGGTGGCTCCCGAGCTGCTGGGCGGCGCCCTGGTCCGCATCGGCGACCGCGTGGTGGACCGCACGGTGCGCACGCTGCTCGAGGCCATCGAGCGGCAGCTCCACGAGGTCAGCGTCTGACGACCGAGACCCCGACGTCCACCCCCTGCGAGGCTTGAGGCCATGTCCTTTCGACCGGAAGAAGTGAGCGCCATCCTGGCGCAGGAGCTCGAACGCTACGAGGCCAAGCTCGAGACCAAGAGCGTGGGCACCGTGCTCTCGGTGGGCGACGGCATCGCGCGCCTCTGGGGGCTGGAGGACGCCCTGGCGGGCGAGCTGCTCAAGTTCCCGGGCGACATCTACGGCATGGTCCTGAACCTGGAGGAGGACAACGTCGGCGCGGTGCTGTTCGGCTCCGACAAGAACATCAAGGAAGGCGACCGGGTCGAGCGCACCGGGCGCATCACCTCGGTGCCGGTGGGCAAGCAGATGATCGGCCGGGTGGTGAACGCCATCGGCCAGCCGGTGGACGGCAAGGGCCCGATCGGGGCCGACCGCTTCCGCAACATCGAGTTCACCGCCCCCAGCGTGGTGGAGCGCCAGCCGGTGAAGGAGCCGCTGCAGACCGGGATCAAGGCGATCGACTCCATGATCCCCATCGGCCGGGGCCAGCGCGAGCTCATCATCGGCGACCGCCAGACGGGCAAGACCGCCATCGTGCTCGACACCATCATCAACCAGAAGGGCCAGGACGTGGTCTGCATCTACGTGGCGGTGGGGCAGAAGGAATCCACCGTGGCCAACGTGGTGGCCACCCTGGAGAAGTACGGCGCCATGGACTACACCATCGTGGTCACCGCCTCGGCCTCGGAGTCCGCCCCGCTCCAGTACATCGCGCCCTACGCCGGCCTGGCCATGGGCGAGGAGTTCACCTACCAGGGGGGCCACGCGCTGCTCGTCTACGACGACCTTTCCAAGCACGCCCAGGCCTACCGGCAGCTCTCGCTGCTGCTGCGCCGGCCCCCCGGGCGCGAGGCCTACCCGGGGGACGTGTTCTACCTGCATTCGCGCCTGCTCGAGCGCGCCTGCAAGCTCTCCGACGAGCGCGGCGGCGGGTCGCTCACCGCGCTCCCCTTCATCGAGACCCAGGCGGGCGACGTGGCGGCCTACATCCCCACCAACGTGATCTCGATCACCGACGGCCAGATCTTCCTGGAGAGCGACCTGTTCTACGCGGGCGTGCGGCCGGCCATCAACGTGGGCATCTCGGTGTCGCGCGTGGGCGGCAACGCCCAGATCAAGGCCATGCGCCAGGTGGCGGGACGCCTGCGCCTGGACCTGGCCCAGTACCGCGCCCTGGCGGCGTTCGCGCAGTTCGGGTCCGACCTGGACAAGGCCACCCAGGCGCAGCTGACGCGCGGCGAGCGCATGGTGGAGCTCTTGAAGCAGGACCAGTTCGAGCCCATGCCGGTGGAGCTCCAGGTGATCTCGATCTTCGCCGGCACCAACGGCTACCTGGACGACCTGCCGGTGGAATCGGTGCGCCGCTTCGAGAAGGAGTTCCTGGCCTTCGTGCAGCAGCACTACCCGGAGCTGCCGCACAACCTCGGCACCCACAAGGTCATCTCCGAGGCCGACGACAAGCGGCTGCACGAGGCGGTCCGCCAGTTCAAGGCCACCTTCAAGGCGTAGCGCATGAGCACGCTGCGAGTGCTGCGCCGGCGCATCCGCTCGGTGCAGAACACCCAGCAGATCACCAAGGCCATGGAGATGGTGGCCGCGGCCAAGCTGCGCCGGGCGCAGGCCCGCGCCATGGCCGCGCGGCCCTACGCCGCCAAGATCACCGAGATGCTCGGGAACCTTTCGGGGGCGGCGGCCGATCTGGACCACCCGCTCTTCAAGGCGCGCGAGGTGAAGGCCACCGCCCTGGTGCTCGTGACCTCCGACCGCGGCCTGTGCGGGGCCTACAACGCCAACCTGCTGCGCGCCGCCGAGCTGCGCCTGCGCCGGAGCCCGCCCGGCTCGCTGCCGCTGGTGCTGGTCGGCAAGAAGGGGCGCGACTACTTCCGCCGCCGCCGCTACCCCGTGCTGGCGGCGCACACGCCGGTCCCGGCCGAGGCGAGCTACGACTTCGCGCGCCAGCTCACCGAGGACCTGATCGGCCGCTTCGTCGCCGGCCAGGTGGACAAGGTGGAGCTCATGTTCGCGCGCTTCATCTCGGCGCTCACGCGGCGCGTGGTCACCGAGCCGTTCCTGCCGGTGGGGGCCGAGCGCGCGGGCGGGGGCCCGGTGGGGGGGGCGGCCATCTTCGAGCCCGACGCCGAGACCATCTTCGCCCAGCTGCTGCCGCGCTACGCCACCGCCAAGCTGTTCGCGGCGCTGGCCGACGCGCTGGCCTCGGAGCACTCGGCGCGCATGGTGGCGATGGGGGCGGCGCGCAAGAACGCCGGCGAGCTGATTGACCTGTTGATCCTGCGGCGCAACCGGCTGCGCCAGGCCGCCATCACCAAGGAGCTGCTGGACATCGTCGGCGGCGCGGAAGCGCTGAAGTAGGGAGAGCCAATCCGGGCGGCCCGGCGGGCGCCGGAGGAGAAACGATGAACGTCGGAAAGGTCGTTCAGGTCATCGGGCCCACGGTGGACGTGGCCTTCGATCCGGACAAGCTGCCCAAGATCCTCAACGCCATCCGCATCGAGGATGCGGACCGCGGCATCCACCTCACGGTCGAGGCGGCGCTGCATATCGGCGACAACGTGGTGCGCTGCGTGGCCATGAGCTCCACCGACGGCCTGATGCGCGGCATGCCGGCGACGGACACCGGCGGCCCCATCGCCGTGCCGGTGGGCGAGGGCTGCCTGGGGCGCATCTTCAACCTGCTGGGCGAGCCCATCGACGGCAAGGGGCCGGTCAAGGCCGAGAAGCGCTACCCCATCCACCGGCCCGCGCCCGCCTTCGAGGACCAGGAGACCACCATCCAGATCTTCGAGACCGGCATCAAGGTGGTGGACCTGCTGGCCCCCTACCAGAAGGGCGGCAAGGTGGGGCTCTTCGGCGGCGCGGGCGTGGGCAAGACCGTCATCCTCCAGGAGTTGATCCGCAACATCGCCACCGAGCACGGCGGCTACTCGGTGTTCGCCGGCGTGGGCGAGCGCACCCGCGAGGGCAACGACCTCTACCTCGAGATGACGCACTCGGGCGTGATCAGCAAGACCGTGATGGTCTTCGGCCAGATGAACGAGCCGCCCGGGGCGCGCCTGCGCGTGGGCCTGACCGGCGTCACCATGGCCGAGTTCTTCCGCGACGAGCGCGGCCAGGACGTGCTGCTGTTCATTGACAACATCTTCCGCTTCACCCAGGCGGGCTCGGAGGTGTCGGCGCTGCTGGGGCGCATGCCGAGCGCGGTGGGCTACCAGCCCACGCTGGCCACCGAGATGGGCGCGCTGCAGGAGCGCATCACCTCCACCAAGAGGGGCTCGATCACCTCGGTGCAGGCGATCTACGTGCCGGCCGACGACCTCACCGACCCGGCGCCGGCCACCGCCTTCGCCCACCTCGACGCCACCACCGTGCTCGACCGCGCCATCGCCGAGCGCGGCATCTACCCGGCGGTGGACCCGCTGGCCTCCACCTCGCGCATCCTGGACCCGCGCGTGGTGGGGGAGGAGCACTACCAGGTGGCGCGCGCGGTGCAGAAGGTGCTGCAGCGCTACAAGGACCTCCAGGACATCATCGCCATCCTGGGGATGGACGAGCTCTCCGAGGACGACAAGCTGATCGTGGCGCGGGCGCGCAAGATCGAGCGCTTCCTCTCCCAGCCCTTCTTCGTGGCCGAGGCGTTCACCGGGCGGCCCGGCAAGTACGTCAAGCTCGAGGACTCGGTCAAGGGGTTCAAGATGCTGGTGAACGGGGAGCTCGACGAGCTGCCCGAGCAGGCGTTCTACATGTGCGGCCCGATCGAGGAGGCGATCGCCAGCGCCGAGAAGATGACGGCGGCGGTGTAGCGGGAGCGGATCGCCCATGGCGGCCACCTTCAAGCTCTCCATCCTCACCCCGGAGCGCACCGTGTTCGAGGGCGAGGTGGACTACGTTCAGGTGCCCGGGACCGAGGGCTACCTGGGCGTGCTCGCTCATCACGCGGCCCTGGTGACCGGGCTCGCCACCGGCACGCTCACGCTGCGCCACCCCGGCGGGACGCAGGAGCAGATGCAGGTCCAGGGCGGGTTCTTCGAGGTGAGCCACAACCGCGCGACGGTGCTGGCTGACGCGGTGAGCGGGCCGGCGGCGGGCGGGTAGCGGAAGGGCCGGTGCCGGTGAGCAGGCCGCGCATCCCCATCTCGAATCCAATCCTGTCCCGCATTCGCGAGCGACTGACGCGCCGGTTCGACTCCCTGCTGGAGAATCCCGACGGCTACGCGCAACGGGTTCGCTCGGAGTCGGGGGCGTTCCCGGAGTGGGACCTGTTCCCCTACGTCTTCCCCGCGGTGGCCTACACCAGCCTGGCCGTGAGCGATCCGGCCCGGGTGGACCACTCCAGACGCCAGGTGGAACGGCTGGTCCGGCTGGTTCTGCCCAATGTCATCGCCAATGTCTCGCCGCCGGGAGGCAAGCTCGAGACGCTCGCGGAGCACGGCCAGCACGCGGTCTATCTGGGCTGGCTCAACCTGGCGCTCGGCTGCCTCCAGTACCTGGGCGGCGGCGAGACCTACGCCCCACTCCACCGGAGCCTCTCCGAAGGGCTCCTCCGGGCCCTCATCGCCGCCCGGGGTCGTCCCCTGCGGTCGTTTCCGTTCTACTCCTGGACCTTCGACACGATTCCATGCCTGGTGTCGCTGTGGCTCTACGACGTGCATTGCCGGGGAGCCCGCTCGGCAGAGGCCATTGGATGCCACTTGAGATGGTCCCGGGAGCAAGCGACCCACCCGGAGACCGGCCTTCCCTACAGCGAGGTGGACGAGACCGATGGCAAGCCGCGCGAGCTGCCCCGCGGGTGCGACCTCTCTTTCCGCTTGTGTTTGCTGGCGCAGGTGGATCGAACTTATGCGGAAAGGCTCTACCGGAACTACGCCAGGGCCTACTGGGTGGAACGGGGCTGGATCGCCGGGTTTGCCGAATGGCCGCACGGCAGCTCAAGCGGGTGGCACATCAGCTCGGACATTGACTCCGGTCCCCTTCTGCAGGGAATCGGGCTGGCCGCCACCGGCTTCGGGGTAGGGACGACGAGCGCCTTTGGTGACCACTGGCGCCTGTGGAGGCTGTGCGTGCAGCTCGCCACGGCGCGAATGCTGTGGCCTCGATTGCGCCCGTGGCTTGAGGGGCAGGGCATCCCGCTCGATCCCGATTGTGTCACCGGGTTCCTGTTCGGGGATGTCTGCCTCTTCTGGGCGGCGACGTGGCGGCCGTGGACGAGGTAGCCTCGCAGCCCGTCGAGCTGGCAGGACACGTCCGACGCCGTTGAGCCAGCGGGTGGCGGAGCGCGACGGGCTCCTGGCAGCGGAACGCCGGGAAGCTGCTCCGTCGGAGCCGGCCTGGAGCTCGGCTTCGGCCTCGTTCGCAGGCTGGTGCCCGCCGGGCCCGCGCGCCACGCCGGGGTACCGGCTCGCGCGGTGGCGCGCTGGATCCCCCCGCGCTCGGGGTATGATGGCCGCCGCCGTGCACGAACCTGCACGGCCGCGAGGACCCCGGACCGCAAGGCCATGCCCTCCGCCCTTCCCCTCCAGGTGCGCCCCTCTCGCCCCCCGCGCGACCTGCGCGCGCTCCTGTTTCCCGCCGCCGGCGTGGTGCTGCTGCTCTGCGCGGCGCTGTCCGTCCACGCGCTGTGCCACGGCGGGCCGGTGACCCGGCGATCCCCGGGACGCCCGGGCCCAGGTGCGCGAGCCGCGTCAGGATGGAGCCCGGGGGCGGCGCGCTCGCGCCCGATTCAGGGCGATGGAGGTCGGCCGCGAACCCCGACCCTCAAGCGGCCTCGCGACGGGTGAAGCGCTCGCAGATCTCCCCGGCCAGGCTCATCATGCCGGCCAGCAGCTCGTCCACGTCCAGGTCCAGCCGGACCTCCTCGCCCTCGACGGTCTCCTCCGGCAGGAAGCGGAAGGCCCCCTGGCGCCAGAGCATGCTGCTGATGACGATGTGCCGCTGGACGGCGAGCAGGGCGTCGCGGATCTGGTTATCCGCGAGCGCGCCGCTCTGCACCAGCATGCGGCCGATTCGCTCGCCGGGGTGGTCCTGCTGGAGCGCCAGCACGAACTCCAGAGCCTCCGGCCGCACCTCCCCCCGGCGCACCAGAACGTCTCCGACCCGCAGCGACGCGCCGGTGGTCCGCGCAAAGAGGGTGCGCCCGGCCTCGACGAACAGGTCGATCCGTTCGGCGTCGCGCTCGAGCTCGAGGCGGCCCGTGACGCGGGCCGACTGCAGGAGCCTCAAGATCTGGGCGACGTTGAAGCGCTTCAGCGTGCCCGCGAGGGACGGGGTTTCCATGGAGGGACTCCCTTGGCCGCGGCTCCGGCCCCTACGTGGTTCATGTCGGCAGGCGCGGGGACGGACCTGAGGCGTTTTCTGGGGGGAGGCGCGCGCTCACCGGTCCCCGGCGTAGCCCCCGCCCAGCAGCACGTGGGCCGCGAAGTCCGGCACGTCGGCGTCGCCCTCCGCCACCGGGACGCGCGCGAAGGAGGCGGTGAGGCGCAGCTGCGCCGCCCCGAAGGCGCCCGGGCCGCAGTTGAGCTTGCGCCCGGCGAAGAGCCCCAGGCTGGGTCCGGCCAGGTAGTAGCCGCGGCCGAACGGGCCGCCGTTCTCCGCCAGCTTGCGCCCGCGCACCCGGCTCTCCGGATGGGCGACGACCGTCCCGGCCGAGACGCCGTACCACGAGCGTCCCTCGCGCCAGCCGTGGCTCAGCGTGAGCAGGTTGTAGCCGTGGGTAAGGGTGAACTCCTGTACTTCGGGGGGCGGGTCGCGCAGGTAGAGCTTGTGGTGGGTGAACTCGGCGGACCACACCTGCTCCCGGCTCCAGCGCGCCACGCGCACCGACCAGTAGAGGGGCGGCTGGAGGGACTTGCCGTGGTAGCGCGCCGTGAGGCGCAGGTCGGGAGCGCCCGACTGGCGGATCACGAGCGGCGCGGGGAAATCCCAGACGAGGCCGAGGTAGC
>JBBIHL010000096.1:0-8299 GCA_037447075.1 Candidatus Eiseniibacteriota bacterium
CGCTTCCAGGCCCGCGAGCGGGCGGCGCTGCTGCCGCTGCCCGAGGCCCCGTACGACCTGGGCGTGTGGAAGCACGCCAAGCTCCACCCCGACTGCCACGTGGTGGTGGAGGGGGCCTACTACTCGGCCCCCCACCGGCTGATCGGCCAGACCCTGTGGGTGCGGACCAACGGCCAGGACGTGACGATCTTCCACGACTACGAGCGGGTGGCCAGCCACCGCTGGGGCCCGCCCGGCACGCGCCGGACGATCCTCGACCACTACCCGCCGGACAAGCTCGCCTACCTGATGGACACCCCGAGCTGGTGCCGGGCCAAGGCGGTCGCGATCGGCCCCAGTGCCCGCGAACTGGTGGAGCGGCTGCTGGCCGAGCGGCCGCTCGATCGGCTGCGCGGCGTGCAGGCGATCCTGCGACTTGCCGAGCCGCACGGGGCCGACCGCCTCGAGGCTGTCTGCCGGCGGGCGCTCGCCTTCGACGAGCTCGGCTACCGCACGGTCAAGCGCATCCTCGAGCAGCGCCTGGAGAGCCAGCCGCTGCCCGATCCCGCCGCGCCGGCCCGCCCGGCCCGGCAAACGTACCTGTTCGCACGCTCCGGGTCCGAGATCTTCCACTGAAAGGAGCACGGATCATGGACGTGAAGCCCCAGTTGATCCCCAAGCTCAAGGCCCTGCGGCTGTCGGGCATCCTCGCCACCCTGGAGGTGCGCACCCGCCAGGCGATCGAGGACCAGCTCAGCTACGTCGAGTTCCTGGAGCGGCTGCTCGAAGACGAGGTCGAGCGCCGCTCGCAGAAGCAGCTGATGCTGCGGCTGCGCCGCGCCAGCTTCCTGGCCGAGAAGACCCTGGAAGGGTTCGACTGGTCGTTCAACCCGTCGATCAACCGCCAGCAGATCTACGACCTCGCCACCGGGGCGTGGATCGAACGCAAGGAGGCCTGCCTGATCGTCGGCCCCTCGGGTACCGGCAAGAGCCATCTCGCCCAGGCCCTGGGCCACGAAGCCTGCCGCCGCGGCTATGACGTCCTGTTCACCCCGGCGGCCAAGATGCTCGCGCACTTGAACGGCGGTCGCGCCGACGGGAGCTTCGACCGCCGCCGGGCGAGCTACCTGCGACCCGATCTCCTGGTGCTCGATGACTTCGGCCTGCGCCCGCTGCGCAGTCACGAGGGCGAGGACCTCTACGACGTGATCGGCGAGCGTTACGAACGAGGGGCGATCCTGGTGACCAGCAACCGCGACTACAGCGAATGGCCCGAGGCGTTCGGCGACAACACGCTCCTGGCCTCGGCCGCGCTCGACCGGTTGGCCCACCGCGCGCACCTCATCACCATCACCGGCGCCAGCTACCGCGCGCAGGACCGGGCGCGGCTGCTGCGCAAGGCCGGCTGACCCCCTCAGGCGCCGCAGCGCCCCCGACCCAGGAGTCGGGGAACGCCCCGATCGTCGCTCTGAGGGCATCCTGGAGAGCCGTTTCCGGAGTCATCCGGGCATAGGCCCGAAACATGGATCGAAGGAGGACCCCAACGAAGGATCACCGCCACGCCCTGCGCGGCGTTCGTGGCTCCCATGAGGCGAAAACGACTGGCTCCCTTCGAGCGACAGTTGACAGCCCGCCGGAGGTGCCTGGGGGTACGTCTCGAGCGCTGGGGCTGCGTGGTGTGCTGATGGTTTGGGGTGTGGTCATGAGTGGGCGGTGGTTCAGGGGCGGTCGGGCTCGGAGGCGATCCTGCGTCGGTCGGGATTTTGACTCTGTGGGGGGGATTCGGGTGCTGGTGGAACGGCTGTGACGCTGGGGGCGTGGCTCGCGACTGGCTAACTCCGCGCTGGAGCCGACGGAGCCCCGCTGTTACGCTCGGTGGGTTGGTCTTGGCTGGTTACGGCAGGGTCTTGGTGGCTCAGCGCGCGACCGTCAGGCCGACTACCTCCGAGGATCGAGTACTGTGGGAGGAGCGACGCCAACTTCCAAGGTCCACCCCGCCCGCTCCGCCGTGCCCGCCGCGAAGGCGTCCACGTCCACGACGGTGTCCGCCAAGAAGCCGGCCATCCTCGCCGGCGGCAATCCTCAGATTGCGAAGGCCGACGGCGACGCCCCCGTGCAGGCCTACATCGCGGCCATGCCGGGCTGGAAACGCGACGTCGGGCGCCGCCTCGACGCCCTCATCGTGCGCCACGTGCCGAACGTTCGCAAGGCCGTGAGGTGGAACTCGCCCTTCTATGGCATCGAGGGCCAGGGTTGGTTCCTGGGCTTCCACGTCTTCACCCACTACGCCAAGGTGACCTTCTTCCGAGGCACGTCGTTGCGACCCGTTCCACCCGGAGGCACGGGTAAGGACGCGCGCTGGATCGACATCCACGAGCATGATCTCGACGAGGCGCAGATGGCGACGTGGGTGAAGCAGGCGGCTGCAAGACCGGGCTGGGGCAAGTCGTAGGCGCTGCGTCCTTGAATGCGTCGTTTGAAGGCATCCGGGAAGAGTCTGCAAGTCTTGGGGGGAACATGAAGAAGTCGGGTTCGACCGCGGGGCCGTCGGCCTTTGAGCTGATTGACCAAAGAATCGCCGAACTCGGGGATTGGCGCGGGGAGACTTTGAGCAGGATGCGCAAGCTCATCAAAGAGGCAGACCCGGACGTCGTGGAGGAGTGGAAGTGGATGGGCACTCCCATATGGTCGCATGACGGGATCATCTGCACCGGCGAGTCTTACAAGTCAATCGTGAAGTTGACCTTCGCCAAGGGGGCTTCGTTGAAGGATCCGGCCAAGCTCTTCAACTCGAGCCTCGAGGGGAACACAAGGCGCGCCATTGACATCCATGAGGGTGAGGAGGTCGACGCGGGCGCGTTCAAGGCGCTCATCCGTGCCGCGGTGGCCCTCAATACATCGGGCGGAAAGGCAAAGGGAAGGCGAGCGACGTAGGCTACGGGAATCGCGCCTTCTCTGGACCGAGTAGACTCTCGGCGTGAGCCTGAGCCTGCGGACTGAAATGTGCCAGAACGCGCGTCACCAGACGTAGAACCGCCTCAATGGGTGCCTTGGGAGGCGACTACCAAGAGTGTTGTCGTGTGCGAGTTTAAAGAGTGCGTGGGGAGGAAGGGCAGACCTCCGCGACCGACGTCGCGTTGGTGCGGAGGACACATCTGGAACGACTCGAGATCGTTGGGCAGCGTGCAAGTTTCGCGTCAACGAACGGGGTATGGATATGTCGGGCACGGGCCACGACCTGCTTGAGGCTCTGCTGGACTCCTGGGACCGGAACAACGCCATCCTGCTCAACCTGCTCCGAGCTCTCCCGGAAGGCGGGTTGGAGGCCAGGGCGATGGAGGGCAGCCCATCTGTAGCGCAGTTGTTCACACACATCCACTTTGTACGGCTTGTGTTCGTCTACGAGGACGCCCCCGAGTTTGCAACGCGGTTGCCCGAGGAAGAGTGGGCGGTCGAGCGTGATCGAGGCCGCATCGCGCAGATGCTGAACGATAGCGCGAAGGCGGTGCGGGGCGCAGTGAGGGGCAGGGTGGAGGCAGGCCGGGACATGGACCTTCACTACGACCATCCGATCCTGCTCCTCCAGCACATGCTCTGGCACGAGGGCTACCATCACGGTCAGATGAAGCTGGCCCTCAAGTTGGTGGGCCGCCCGGTGAGCGATGAGGAAGCGGGGCCGGTGACGTGGGGGGTGTGGATGCGCAAGAAGTGAGCGGCGTGCGCGGCTGTTGAACGACTGGATGAAGCGGATGGGCCACGACGAGCCAGAAGGACTGGCCCGCTAAGCCGGGCGCTATGTGACACACGTGGACGAAGTCGCCGGGCGAGGTAGCGCCGGGGGGTGGGGCCTATGAAGCGACTCGTTTTGGTAGCCCCACCATCGGGATTGCGTGGGATCCCGGGGGAGCGAGCGCGCGCGAGGCCGGGAGTCCGAACGTCTGGGACGGCGTCGTGCGGGTGTACGGGGCGCTTCGCTCCCCTCCAGGACGCACATTCACTGCGTGATCGAGAAGCCCGTTGCGGCCGGACACGTTGATCATGTGGTCAGCCGGCGGGGACAACCGTGAGATTTCCGGAACGAAGGAGGCGGCCCGACAAGGCGACGCAGCGGGCGGGCTCCGCTGGCCGCTGATCGCCGGCGCGCCAGGCCGACGCCGTCCGCCTGGGTCGTGGGGCCCGCCGCGGACCTCCGGCACGCGCATGACGGCATCGCGCCGGCGGAGTTGAACGAGGTGCGAGATGAGGAAGCCCGCGAGGGCCGCGTCGTTTCCCAACGTCTACGATGACCCCGAGCGGGCGGCGGCGTACGCCAGGCTGGAGTTCCCGGGCACCTACTATCTCGCGTTCCGCGACCTCCCGCCGATCATCGCCGAGCACGTCAGGGGCCGCACGGCGCTGGACTTCGGCTGCGGAGCCGGCCGTTCCACGCGCTTCCTGAAGGGGCTCGGCTTCGACGCGATCGGCGTGGACATCTCCGCCAGCAGCACGGCGCCGTTTCCCGAGAACCGCCGGCTCCCTCGCGTTCCGCCGTGGCGACGCCGGGGGCGTGTCGCCTGACCCTTCGGGTCGCGGACGCCCGCGGGAGCGCTCGAGCTTCGTCGGCCGGGAGTCCAGGGGGGTGCACGTGAAGCTCGGCAACACTGCGGCGATCCCTGCCGGCCTGCTGGTGCTGGTGTCCGCCTCGTTCGCGCTGGCGCGAGGCGATGCGGTTCCCGGCGAGCCGGTCGAGCAGGTGTACGCGGTGCGCGGCGGCGCGGCGCTCAAGGCCTACGTCTTCTCGGGCAGGACGGCGAGCCCCCGGCGGCCGCGGCCCGCGATCGTTCTCTTCCACGGCGGCGGCTGGACGATGGGCGAACCGCAATGGGCCTTTCCCCGCGCCCGCCATTACGCCGGCCGAGGGATGGTCGCGGTCGCGGCCCAGTATCGGCTGTCGGACCAGAAGGGGGTCACGCCACTGGAAGCCATGGCCGATGCCCGCGCCGTGATCCGCTGGATGCGCCGGCATGCGGACACCCTCGGGATCGATCCCGCGCGGATCGCCGCCTACGGCTGGTCCGCGGGTGCGCATCTCGCCGCCTCCGCCGCCATCTTCGACGAGGCCGATTCCGGGGCGAAGATCCGGGCCGTCCCCGACGCACTGGTCCTGGTCTCGCCCGCCGTCTCGCTCGCGTCGGACGGCTGGGTTCAGCGACTGCTCGGGCAGCGGGGGAGCGCGCGGGACATCTCGCCGGACGAGCACGTCCGCAAAGGGCTGCCGCCGACCCTGATCCTGCAGGGGGACGCGGATACCGTGACGCCCTTGATCGGCGCGAAGCGCTTCTGCGACCGGCTGCGGGCCGCGGGAGCCACCTGCGAGCTGCGCGTCTACGAGGGGTTCGGCCACCTGTTCACTCCGGCGGGCATCCGGGACGACCTGTGGCCGAGGCCCGATTCGGCGACGGCGGCGGACGCCGCGGCGCGGGCAGACCGATTCCTGGAGTCTCTCGGGTTCCTGAAGTGACCGTCGCCCCCCGCTGCGGGCCGCCCGCCCGGCCGCGTCGCCCACCGGCCCCGCTTCCCGCTAAAGCCCCGCGCCCCGCCTACCGATAGCCGGGGGTGGCAGGCATCCGACCCCGGCGCGGCCCCTCGCCTGTTCGTCGGGTGACCCACCTCGCACTGCAGCTGCTGCCCTGATGCCTCGCCGCCCGTCCGGCGGACGCGCCTGCGCCCGCGGCGGGACGAATGGACGTCCGTCTTGGACTCGATCCAGGGAGGATCCGGCGATGCATCCGTGGATGAAGCGCCTGCTCTCCGCCGCGCTGGCCGCGGGAATCTTCGCTCCCGCCTTCGCCCGCGCCGCAGACCCCGTGGACGTCACGCTCGAGGCACGCCGCGTGGTCGCAAGACCCGGGGCGCACGAAGCCCTGGAGCCCGGCGATCTCGCCCGGCCCGGGGACGTCATCGAGTATCGCGCCACCTACCGCAACAGCGGCGAGGCCCCCGTCAAGCGGCTCGCGGCCACGCTGCCCATCCCGGGCGGCATGAGCTACCTGCCGCGGAGCGCCCACCCCGGCCGCGTGCTCGCCAGCGTGGACGGCAAGGCCTTCGCCCCGGTCCCGCTCAAGCGGCGGGTGCGCATGGCGGACGGCCGCGAGGTCGAGCGCGAGGTCCCCGCCTCCGAGTACCGCTACCTGCGCTGGCCGCTCGGCGCCCTCGACGCCCGGGCCCAGCAGACGGTACGCGCGCGCGTGCGCGTGAACGCCGGAACGGAGGTGGCCGCGCGGCGCTAGCGCCTCACCCCGACAACCCAGCGGTCTTGCTGGAGCGCGCCGGGTTCCCGGCCGCCCGGCGGACCACCCCAACCGTCCTGTCAACCCAACCCTCGGAGTGTTGACATGAACGCCCTGCATCTCCCCGGCCGCTTGCGCCGGCATCGCTCGCGCGCGCCCCGGCTCGCCGCCTGGACGGCGGCCGCCGCGCTGCTCGCGCTCCTCGTCCCCGCCGGCCTTCGGGCGCAGACACCCCCCGCCGGCACGCCCATCGGCAACCAGGCGTCGGCCAGCTACCTGGACACCTCCGGCACGCCGCGCACGGTGACCTCGAACCTGGTCACCACCATCGTGCAGCAGGTGGCGAGCCTCGTCCTCACCGCCGACGGCTCGGTCACGGCCGCCCCCGGCGGGCAGGCCGCGTTTCCGCACACCCTGACCAACACCGGGAACGGGACCGACGACTTCACGCTGGCGCTGGTCAACCTGGCGGGCGACGACTTCGACCTGGCCGGGCTCGCGATCTACGCCGACGCCGACGGCAACGGCGTGCCCGACAACTTCACGCCGCTGGCCGCGACCGGGCCGCTGGCCGCGGGCGCCGCGTTCCGCTTCGTCGTGGTGGGCAACGTGCCCGGCGTGCAGGTGGGCGGGCAGGTCGCCCTGGCGCGCGTCACCGGCACCAGCACCTTCGACGCCACGCAGAGCGCGGTCAACAACGACCGGGTCACGGTCACGGGCAACGCGGTGATCAGCGTGACCAAGGCCATCAACGTGGGATCGGGCAACTCCCCGAGCGGCCCCTACACCTACACGCTCACCTACACCAACACCGGCAACAGCACGGCCACCGCGCTCACCCTGGCGGACGTCGTCCCGGCCGGGATGACCTACGTGCCGGCGAGCGGGCGCTGGAGCGTGACCGGCGCCGCGGTGCTCACCGACGCCGACAACGCCGACGCCCAGGGCGTGGCCCCCAACACCATCGTCTACGACTTCGGCGTCACCGCGGGCGGCACCGTGACCGCGGTGATCGCGCAGGTGCCGCCGGGGGCCGCCGGCACCCTCACCTTCCAGGTGAACGTCAACGCCGGGCTGCCTCCCGGGGTGATCAACAACTCGGCCACCTACGCCTACAACGACGGCGCCGTGAACGTGGGCCCGTTCAGCACCAACCTGGCTCCCTTCACCGTGAACCAGGTGGCCTCGCTCACCTTCACGGGGCAGACGGTGCCGTCGGCCACCCAGGGCGCCACCGTGGTCTTCGGCAACGTGCTCACCAACACCGGCAACGGCACGGACGTCTTCGACGTCACGGTGGGCGGCAGCACCTTCCCGGCCGGCACCACGTTCGCCCTGTTCCAGAGCGACGGGGTGACGCCCTTGAGCGGGGACTCCAACGGCAACGGCATCCCGGACACCGGGCCGGTGGCGGCGGGCGCGAGCTACACCGTGGTGCTGCAGGCCACGCTGCCCCCGGCCGCCACGGGCGGCCCCTACCAGGTGAGCAAGACCGCCACCTCCACCGCCGACCCGGCGGCGAGCGCGGTGGCGACCGACGTGCTCACCACCATCGTGGCGAACACGGTGGACCTCACCAACAACGCTCCGCTGCCGGGCGCGCCGGGCGCGGGGGCCGGCCCCGAGGGTGCGCCGGTCGTCACCAACGCCACCAACCCGGGCACGACCACGCGCTTCACCCTCTACGCCAACAACACCAGCCTGGTCCCGGACGGCTACGACCTCGCCGCCAGCACCGATCCCGCCTTCGGCGCGCTCACCCTGCCGGCGGGCTGGTCGGTGACCTTCCGCGACGCGGCCAACGCGGTGATCGTGAACACCGGGGTCATCGCCCCCGGGGGCAACGCGCTGGTCTATGCCGACGTCACGGTGCCCGCGGGCTACGCGCCCGGGGCGCTGAGCCTGTATTTCCGCGCGCTCTCGCCCGTCTCGGGTGCCTCCGACCGCATCCACGACGCGGTGGACGTCAATCCGGTGCGCCAGCTCACCCTGGTGCCCAACAACTCGGCCCAGGTCTCGCCCGGCGGCACCGTGACCTACACCCACCTGCT
>JBBIHL010000096.1:8309-9199 GCA_037447075.1 Candidatus Eiseniibacteriota bacterium
CCAACACCGGCAACGTGATCGAGGGCGACGGCGTGGGCAGCTTCGTGGCCCTCGCCACGGCCGACAACCAGCCGGGCTGGAGCTCGGTGCTCTACTGGGACACCAACGGCAACGGCGTGCTCGACGGCGCCGACGCCGCCATCCCCGACCTCACCGTGATCGGCGGCCTGGCGCCGGGCGGGAACGTGCGGCTGTTCGCGCGCGTGTTCGCTCCGGCGGGGGCGCCGCTCGGGGCGGTGAACGCCACCACGGTGACCGCCACCACCTCCAACCTGGCGTTCGGCTCCCCGGCGCCGCCGCCGGCGGTGGCGACCGACAACACCACGGTGATCAACGGCCAGCTCCAGCTCGTGAAGCGCCAGGCCATAGACGCCGACTGCGACGGCGTGCCCGAGGCGCCCTACGACGTGGTCAACATCACGACGGGCGCCATCCCGGGCGCGTGCCTGCGCTACGAGATCACGGTGACCAACGTGGGCACCGCCACCGCCACCAACGTGGTGGTGAGCGACGCCACGCCGGCCAACACGGTCTACTCCGACGCGGTCCCGGCCTCGACCACGGTGGGTACCATCACCACGCCGGCCAACAACACGGCGGGCACCATCGCCGCCGACGTCGGCACGCTCGGCCCCGGACAATCGGCCGTGATCGTGTTCGGCGTGCGCATCAACCCGTAGACCGCACCCGCGCGGCGGGAGGGAGGCCCCTCCTCCCGGCCGCCTGCCATGCACCCGCTCCGCGGCGCCGGACCCCTCGCCGGCGCCCGCGGGGCAACCGGTTGATGACCATGAGCCCGACCCCGGCACTCCACCGCCTGCGGCAGCCCGTCCGCGCACCGCTCGCGGCGTGGGCGGTGAGCCTGCTGCTGGCGGGCGCGCCGGCGGCCC
>JBBIHL010000097.1:0-9190 GCA_037447075.1 Candidatus Eiseniibacteriota bacterium
GTAGCTCGGAGCGATGTCCCGCTCGTAGTCGCGGCCCCGCCGCCCGATGCGCTCCATCAGGACGTCGGTGGTCGCCTGGAGGTAGACCACCACGTCGGGCCTGGGAACCTCCGGCTCCAGCCAGCCTACCACCTTTTCATAGAGGGCGAGCTCGCGGTCCGACAGGTTGAGGCGGGCGAAGACGCGGTCCTTCTGGAACAGGTAGTCGGCCACCGTGCGCTGGGCGAACAGCTCGGTCTGGCGCAGGGCGCGCTGCTGCTGGTAGCGGCTGAAGAGGAAGTGCATCTGGGTCTGGAAGGCGTAGCGCGCGCGGTCCCGGTAGAAGTCCTTGAGGAACGGGTTCTCCTCGACCTGCTCGAGCACCAGGCGGGCGTTGAGGCGCTCGGCGAGGAGCTTCGCCAGGCTGGTCTTCCCGACTCCGATCACCCCCTCGACCACGATCGAGCGGTTGTCCGCCATCCTAGTGTCCCGACACTAGGTCCAGAGGCGGCTCCCCCGCTTGACCGGCGGCCGGGTCTTGAGCTCGGAAAGGTGGGCGAGCAGGGTCTGGCCGGTGACGGGATGGACCAGCAGGGGGTCCAGCTCGACCAGGGGAACCAGCACGAACGCGCGACGCAGCAGCTCCGGATGGGGCACGGTCAGATCCGGCTCGTCCACCACCAGATTGCCGTAGAGCAGCAGGTCCAGGTCTATGGTGCGCGGCCCCCACCGCTGCTGCCGCACCCGCCCCAGCCGGCGCTCGATCAGCAGCAGGTTCCACAGCAGCTGCCGGGCCGTGAGCTCGGTGTCCATCTGGCAGGCGGCGTTGAGGAAGTTGGGCTGGTCCACCTCCCCGACCGGCTCGGTGTCGTAGAGCGATGACACCTTCACCACGCGCGACTCGGGCAGGGCATCCAGGGCCTCGAGCGCCTGCCGGATGAGCGCTTCCCGCTCCCCCAGGTTCGACCCCAGCCCGATGTAGGCCTTCATGGCTTGCGCTCTCGCTGCACCTCGATCACGGCCCGACCACCGGTGGTCCAATCCAGGTTCTGCTTGGCGATGCGGACCCGCACGTGCCGGACTGCGAAGCGCTCCAGGATGCTCTCCGCCAGCGACGCCGCCAGCGACTCCAGGAGGTGGAAGCTCTTCCCCTCCACCACCTCGCGCACGGTGCGGTAGAGCGCCTGGTAGTCCACCGCATCCGCCAGCCGGTCGCTGGTCTCGGCCTGGTCGCTCATCGCCTTCAGCTCCAGGTCCACCTCGAGGCGCTGGCCGGCCTCCTTCTCGTAGGGCCGGGCTCCATGGTGACCGAAGACCGACAGCCCTTCCAGACGAATCGTCGCCACCGCGCCCCCGATGGTGAAAGGGCGGACGGCCGAGACCGGCCGACCGCCGCGAGCAACCCCGAGTCTAGGAGCGGGCCAGGCAGGGGTCAAGGCCGCCGGCGCCGGCCGCCGGCCCGCCTCACACCGGCACGGAGAACTCCCGGAGCGCCTCGTTGAGCGAGGTCTTGAGGTCGGTGGACGCCGTGCGCCGGCCGATGATGAGCGCGCACGGCACCCCGTAGCCGCCGGCGGGGAAGCTCTTGTTCTGCACGCCCGGGATGACCACGGAGCGCGGCGGCACGCGGGCGCGCCACACCACGGGCTCGGCCCCGGTCACGTCCACGATCGGCGTGGAGGCGGTCAGCACGACGTTGGCCCCCAGCACCGCGGCCTCCTCGACCAGGACCCCCTCCACCACGACGCAGCGCGAGCCCAGGAAGCAGTCGTCCTCCACGATCACCGGGCGCGCCTGGGGAGGCTCCAGCACTCCGCCGATCCCCACGCCGCCCGAGATGTGCACCCGCCGGCCCACCTGGGCGCACGAGCCCACCGTGGCCCAGGTGTCCACCATGGTCTCCTCTCCCACGCGCGCGCCCAGGTTCACGTAGCTGGGCATCAGGATGACGCCGCGCTCCAGGTGCGAGCCGTAGCGCGCCACGGCGGGGGGCACCACCCGCACGCCCGCGGCGGCATGGCCGCGCTTGAGCGGGATCTTGTCGTGAAACTCGAAAGGGCCCACCTCCTGGGTCTCGACGCCGCGGAGCCGGAAGTAGAGCACGATGGCCTGCTTCACCCACTGGTGGGTCACCCACTCGGCGCCGCGCTTCTCGGCCACCCGGAGCCGTCCCCGGTCGAGGCCCTCCAGCACCCACTCCACGCCCTCGCGGACGGCCGGGTCGGCCAGGGGTCGCTCGCCCGCGTAGGCGGCGGCGATCGCCGCGCGCCGCGCCTCGTCGCTCACGCCGCCCTCACCGGCGCGGCCTCCAGGCGGCGCACGGCCTCGCGGCACTCGTCCAGCGTGGGCACCAGGGCCCAGCGGCAGTAGCCCTCGCCGCCCGGGCCCAGGTCGCTGCCCGGCATGGCCACCACGCCGCGCTCGAGCAGCTGGTCGCAGAAGGCCCGGTCGTCTCCGCCGGGCGCGCGCATCCACAGGTAGAAGGTGGCCTCGCTCGCGTCCACGCGGTAGCCGCAGGCCCACATCCAGGACAGGAGGTGCTCGCGCTTGGCGGCATAGAGCGCACGCTGGTCGGCGGCATGGGCGTCGTCGTTCCAGGCGGCGACGGCCGCGGCCTGGACGAAATCCGGGGTCGCCACGCCTACGTTGGGCCGGAAGCGGCGCAGGGCGTCCATCAGGCGCGCGTCCCCGGCCATGAAGCCCGAGCGATAGCCGGTCATGGCGGAGCGCTTGGAAAGCGTGTGGAACGCGATCAGGTTCTCGAGGCCGCACTCGAGGGCCGAGTGCGGCGGGCGGTCGAAGTAGATCTCGGCGTAGGCCTCGTCCGACGCCACCCAGAACCCGTGCCGCCGCGCCAGCTCCAGCGCCCGCCCGTAGAGGGGGAGGTCCGCCACCGCCCCGGTCGGGTTGTGCGGATAGTTGAGCCACAGCAGCGCGGTCCGCTCCCAGAGCTCCGCCGGCACCGCGTCGAGGTCGGGGCGAAATCCGCCCGCGGCGTCCATGCGCAGCAGGTGGGGGATGCCGCCCGCGTAGCGCGCGCCCGCCTCGTAGACCGGGTAGAACGGCGACGGGATGACCACGGTGCGGCGGTCCGAGCCCGGCGCGATCGCGGCCAGAGCCAGGAGGAAGACGCCCTCCTTGGAGCCGTTCACCGGCAGGACCTCGCGCTCGGGATCGAGCCGCACCTGGAAGCGCCGCCAGACCCAGTGGGCGCACGCGGCCCGCAGCGCCGGCTGACCCTGGACGGCCGGATACCGGCTGCGCGACGGCAGCGCCCGGCGCAACGCCTCGCGGATGAACTCGGGGGTCTCCTCCTGGGGGTCGCCCAGCCCGAAGTTGATCACCCGCGCCCCGCGGGCTTCGGCCGCCAGGCGCTTGCGCTCGAGCGCGGCGAAGGGATACTCCCCCGCCTCCTCGAGCAGCGGATTGAGCGGGCCGCGGCGGACGCTCATCCGGACTCCGCCTGCAGGAAAGCGGCGAGCGTGCGCCGGGCGTGCTCCAGGTTCCCGAGCGGGCAGTACTCGTCGCGCTGGTGGGCCAGCTCGGGGAGGCCGGGACCGTAGTTGAAGGCCGGCACGCCCGCCTCGCTGAACTGGGCCACGTCGGTCCAGCCCTGCTTGCCGCGCGCCTCGCAGCCGGCGCGCGCCAGGAACTCCCGCACCAGCGGGTGCTGGGCCCACACCCGTCCCGGGGGGGCGCGGTCCACCACGCGGAAGCCGAAGTCCCGGGGGACCAGCGCGCGCAGCCGCGCCTCCGCCTGGTCCAGGCCGTGACTCGGGGGGAAGCGGTAGTTCAGGTTGGCCACCAGCTCGTCGGGCACCACGTTGCGCGCGCGGCCGGCCCGCAGCGTGGTGAGCTGCAGGGTCTCATGGAACTCCAGCCCCTCCACCACCACCGGCGTGGAGGGGAAGCGCGTCACCTCGGCCAGCCAGGGCGCCGCCCGCCCCACCGCGTTCACCCCCAGCCAGGGCCGCGCGCTGTGGGCGCTCTGCCCCGTCACCACCACCTCCGCGTTGACCGACCCGACGCAGCCCAGCTCGGCCGCCAGGGCGGTGGGCTCGAGCAGGATGCCCAGCGCCGCCTGGCGCAGCCACGGCATCTCCCCCAGCAGGCGGCGCAGGCCGTTCCGCTCGAGGGGACCTTCCTCCGCGTCGTAGAAGACCAGGGCCAGGTCGAAGCGCGCGCGCGGCGGCTCGTGGGCCTCGCCCAGGGCCAGCATGACCGCCACGCCCGACTTCATGTCGGAGGCGCCCACGCCGTAGAGGCGATCCCCATCGCGACGGGCACCGGCGTTGTGGTTGGCGGGCACCGTGTCCAGGTGGCCCGCCAGCACCACCAGGGGGAGCCCCCGCGGCGTCGCCCGCCACACCACGGCGTGGCCGGAGCGGGCCAGCTCGCCGTGCCCCGCCTTCGAGGCCGGCGAGTCGCGCAGGCGGGCCGTCACGAAGTCGGCCACCGCGGCCTCGTCGCCGGTGACGCTGGGGATGTCCACCAGGCGCTCGAGAAGCTCGACCAGGCCTGTCGTCATGGGTCTCCATCGCCCGTCCACGGCAGTGGACGCGCGAGGCTAGCAGAGGCCCCGTGGTTGCGCCATCCGCGGGCCCGCTGCTAGCGTCGCCGCATGCCGCCTCCCGACCTCCGCTCGCTCCCCTGGCGCGCGCCCGCCACCACCACCGTCCTGCTGGCGCGAGGGTCCGACGCCCGCTCGCTCCTCCATCGCATCTCCACCCGGGAGCTGGCCGACCTGCCGGCCGGCGTGGCGCGCGCCACCGCGTTCTGCGACTACCGCGGCCGCCTGCTCCACGCCGCCCACGCGGTCGGCACGGAGGACGGGGTGCTGCTGCTGCGCGACGACGCCCCGGGAGCGGATCTGCTCGCCTGGGTGGACCGCCACGTCTTCCGGGAAGACTGCCGAGTGGAGGACCTGGCGCCGCGTTGGGCGTTGCGCCAGGCGTGGGGCCCGGCGGCCTCGGCCTGGCGCGAGGCGCGGGGACTGCCCGTCGAGGCGTGCGCGCCGGCGGGGGAGGGGGCATGGATCGTGGCGGCCGGGCCGGACCTGCTGTGGATCGCCGGCGAGGGGAGCGTCCTGGAGCCGCTCCTCGGGCCCGCCGCGCCCGGAGGGACCGAGGAGGAGCGGGCTCGAATCCGGGCGGCGCGTCCCGCCCACGGCCGCGAGGTGGTCGAGCGGTTCAACCCCTACGAGGTGGGGCTGGCCGACCGCGTGCACCTGGCCAAGGGATGCTACACCGGGCAGGAGGCGCTCCAGCGAATGGCCCGCTACTCCGGCGTGCGCCGTCAGCTGGCTCGGGTGTCGGGGCCGGGACCACCGCCACGGCCCCTGCCGCTGGAGATCCGGCGCGGCGAGGATCGGGGAGGCTGGCTGACCAGCGGCGTTGCGCTGGACGGGCCGACCTGGATCGGCCTGGCGGTGGTGCCCCGGGCATGGGCGGCCGGCGGCGGGAGCATCGGCGGGGCGCCGGGGCAGCCACCGTGGAATCTGGAACTGGTCGAGGCACCCCGGCCGCTCGGCCGCTTCACTTGAGGCCGCCACCCTGGCCTGAATCCGGAACGGCTGTAGCCGAATCCGACGGATTCCCGCCTACCGGGACGCCGGGCCTGACCGGCCGGCGATGATCGGCACGGCCAATCTCATGTTTTCCAAGGCGATGGCCAAACCTTCGAAACCAGATCCTCAAGTGGAACGGGGCTTGCGCTTGGCCGCTGGGGTTGTCGTGCCCTGTGGAGACCGGTCGCCCGATGCGCAAGCCACCCCCGGTGTTGTCGAGGACGATTGCCGCGGTCCTGGCCGTCGGCTCGCTCGCCCTCCCCCAGGCGGTCCAGGCCATTCCGGCCCTCCAGATCTACATTGACGGCGCCACCTGGGACGCCACTCGCGAGACCTGGGTGACCCAGTCGCGTGAGTTCGACCTCTGGGTGATCGGCGACGTGGAGGACTGGGGCCACATCTCCGACGTCAAGCTGGCGGCCTCCGGCTACAACCCGGCGGCCGACCACTCCATCACGCTCACCCCCAAGCAGACCGACCGCCTGCCCGACCCCTCGACCCCGAGCGGGCCGGTTCAGCTCACCCGGGAGCAGGCCGCCGCCCTCGCGATCCCCACGGCCGTGTCGCAGCACGACGAGTTCCGGCTGGCCGACGATCATACCTTCTGGAAGCTCGGCAACTTCACCAGCAAGGACTCCCCCATCGGTGATTTCCAGGACGCCTTCCCGACCCGCTTCCCGAGTCGGGGGCAGATCAACGTCTACCACGTCTCCTTCACCGGCTACGATGCCCTGCACTTCGACGCCTGGGGGAACATCGTGGGCAACGGGAGGATCAGCGTGGTCTTCGCCCCCAACTCCCACGACGCCGGCACGGCGATTCCCGAGCCCGGCACGCTCGTGCTGGTCGCCGGCGGCCTGGCGGCGGCGGCCTGGCGGCGAAGGCGGCGCTGAGGCTCCTTGACTCTATCGAGGGGACCGGCCTCGCTCGGGCCGGTCCTCGCGTTCGGGGGGCAGGCGCCGCGGGCCGCCCCGGCTATTCCGGGGGCGCGGGGGGCGTCTCTCCCCGCGGCTCGACATCGGTCACCATGACGTCGGTGGTGAGCACCAGCGCCCCGATGCTGGCCGCGTTCTGCAGGGCGGCGCGCACGACCTGGGTGGGGTCCAGGACCCCGGCCTCGGCGAGATCCTCGAACCGGCCGCTGATCGCGTTGTAGCCGAACGCGCCGTTGCCCTCGAGCACCCGCTCCACCACCGCGGCGCCCTCCGCCCCCGCGTTGCTCGCGATCTGGCGACAGGGCTCCGCCAGCGCCTCGACGACGATGTCGCGCCCGCGCCCCGCATCCCCCCTCAGCCGCACGCCCGCGGCCGACGGGCGCGCCCGCAGCAGGGCCACGCCGCCGCCCGGCACGATGCCTTCCTGCACCGCGGAACGGGTGGCCGCCAGCGCGTCCTCGACGCGGGCCTTGCGCTCGCGCAGCTCCAGCTCGGTCACGCCGCCCACGTGGATCACGGCCACGCCGCCCGAGAGCTTGGCCACGCGCTCGCGCAGCTTCTCCCGGTCGAACCCCGAGTCGGCCTCGTCGAGCGCGCGCTTGAGGCGCGCGATGTGGGAGCGGATCTCCCCGGAGCGCCCGCCGCCCTCCACCAGCGTCGTGGAGTCGCGGTCCACCTCCGCATGCTTGACGCGGCCGAAGTCGCGAGGGCCCACGGCCTCGAGGCTCCGTCCCGCTTCCGCGCTCACCACGCGTCCGCCCGTCAGCACGGCGATGTCCTCCAGCAGCGCCGTCCGGCGGTCGCCGAACTCGGGCGCCCTGACCGCGACCGAGGCGACCGTGCCGCGCAGCTTGTTCACCACCAGGATCGCCAGCGCCTCGCCCTCGACGTCCTCGGCGACCACCAGCAGCGGACGCCTGGCCCGCGCGGCATGGTCGAGCGCCGGAAGCAGCTCCTTCGCGGTGGCGATCTTGCGGTCCGTGAGCAGCACCCAGGCGTCCTCCAGCTCGGCGGACATGCGCTCCGGGTCGGTCACGAAGTAGGGCGACAGGTAACCGCGCCCGAACTGGAGCCCCTCCACGACCTCCAGGGTGGTCTCCACCCCCCGCGCCTCTTCCACGCTGACCACGCCCTCGTGCCCCACCTGGGTCATGGCCTCGGCCAGCAGCTCGCCGACCGCCGCGTCGTGGTTGGCGGCCACGGTGGCCACCTGCACGATCGTCCCCCGCGCCCGGACCGGCCGGGACTGGCGACCCAGGTCCTGCACGGCCGCAGCCACCGCGGCCTCGATGCCCTGCTTGAGACGCACCGGGTTGGCGCCGGCGGCCACCGCCTGCAGGCCGCGGCCGATGATGCTCTGCGCCAGGACCGTGGCCGTGGTGGTCCCGTCGCCGGCCACCTCGCCCGTCCGCTGGACCACTTCCTTGAGGAGCTGCACGCCCAGATTCTCGAACGGATCCGCCAGCTCGATCTCGCGCGCGATCGCCACGCCGTCGTTGGTGATGATGGGCGCGCCGTGCCGGCGCTCGATCACGACGTTCCGGCCGCGCGGCCCCAAGGTCACCTTGACCGCGTTCGCCAGCTGGTCCACGCCGCGCCGCAGCGCCTGGCGCGCCTGATCGTCGAACTGGACGTGCTTGGCCATCCTGCGGCGACCTCCGGGGCCCGCTACCGCCACTCCGCCACGAAGATGTTGGTCTCCCCCGCCACCCGGCCCCCACGATTCGAGGCGAACGCCAGGTAGCGGCCGTCGGGGCTGAACATGGGGAACGAGTCGAAGCTGGGCTCGGTGGTGACCTGCTCCAGACCCGTCCCGTCGCGGCGGACCAGGTAGAGGTCGAAGTTCCTGCCCCGCGGCTCCCTCCAGTTGGACGAGAAGATGAGGCCCTGGCCGTCGGGCGTGAAGTAGGGCGCGAACGAGGCGCCCGGCAGGTCCGTGATCTGGCGCGCCCGCGACCCGTCGGTGCGCGAGACCCACAAATTCATGCGCGTGGGGCGCACCAGATGCCTCGCGAGCAGCGCGCGGTAATCGGCCGCGGCCGCCGAGTCCGCGGGAGGTCCGGAGCGGTAGCAGAGCCACTCCCCATCGGGCGAGAAGAACGCTCCCCCGTCGTAGCCCAGCGTGCGCGTCACGCGCCGCACGTCGCCGCCGTCCACCCTCATGGTGTAGAGGTCCAGGTCGCCGTCGCGCACGCTGGTGAAGACGATGCGCTTCCCGTCCGGGGAGACCGTGGCCTCGGCGTCGTAGCCCGGGGTGTCGGTGAGGCGCCGGAGCTGCGTGCCGTCCACCCGGGCCGTGAAGATGTCGTAGCCCGGGTCCACGCGCCAGACGTAGCCCTGCGAGTAGTCGGGCAGCGGCGGGCAACTGTCGCCGGCCAGATGGGTGGACGAGAACAGCACTCGCCGGTCGCGATCGTAGAAGTAGCCGCACGTCGTGCGGCCCTTGCCGGTGCTCACCCGCCAGCTCGTGCCGCGGGTCAGGTCCATCACGTACTGCTGGTCGCAGGGCCAGTCGTCGAGCGTGGACTGCAGGATGAGCCGGCGACCGTCCGCCGACCAGTAGGCCTCGGCGTTCTGGCCGCCAAAGGTGAGCTGCCAGAGGCGCGCGAAGTGGCGTTCGCCGTCCCGGATGAGGGAGTCGGCGTCCACGGCGCCGGCGAAGGGGCGGGCGCGCTGGGCGGCGCCCCCGCCGGGGCCGCCCAGCGCGGCG
>JBBIHL010000098.1:0-9094 GCA_037447075.1 Candidatus Eiseniibacteriota bacterium
GCCGGCCCGCATGGCGGCCGGCCAGCAGCGCGCAGGCCGCGGCCAGCGCGGCCAGCGAGCCGGCCAGGGCCAGGGCCACGCCCGCCTCGCCCTGGGCGAGTCGCACGCCGGCGAGGGGGACGCGAATCTGCCAGAAGACGAACGCTCCGATCGCCGCGAACAGGGCGAGGACCTCGAGCTGCAACGCGAGCCCCAGACTCCGCCAGCGGCGCTGCTGGAGCTGCCGGTGCATCCGGCCGAAGGCTCTACGTTCGTGCTCGGGAGGGTGGGACGCGCTCAAGGCCACCGATTCTACCGCAGAGGAAGCGCCGGCGTCCTGCCGGCGGCCCGGGAGACGGCGGGCAACGCCCGCCAGCTGGCGCGGGCGCGCGCTTCCGTGGCACCATGGAGGGGCGATGGCAACGCGCGCGGCGGTCGTCTACTCGCCCCACTACTATTGCGACATCGGTCCGCACGTCTTCCCGGTCGAGAAGTACCGGCTCCTCCTGGAGCGCCTGTTCGCGGCGGGCGAGATCGCGCCCGGGGAGGTCCTGGAGCCCTCGCCGGCCAGCCGCCAGGACCTGCTCCTGGTCCACACTCCGGACTACCTGGCGGATCTCGAGGCGCTGCGCTGGACCCCGCGCACGGCCTACTCGGAGCTCCCGCTGACGGCCGAGATCGTGCGGGCCTACGTGCTGGCCGCCGGCGGCACGACGCTGGCCGCCCGCGAGGCGCTGCGTCGCGGCGTCGGCATCAACCTGGGCGGCGGGTTCCATCACGCCTACGCCGACCTGGCCTCCGGGTTCTGCTACGTGAACGACCTGGCCGTGGCCATCCGCGTGCTCCAGCGGGAAGGGCGCATCCGGCGCGCCGCGGTGGTGGACTGCGATCTCCACCAGGGAAACGGCACCGCCGTGATCTTCCAGCAGAGCCCGGAAGTCTTCACCTTCTCGATCCACCAGGAGCACCTCTACCCGGTGAAGGAGCGCAGCGACCTGGACATCGGGCTCGACGACTTCACCGAGGACCGCGAGTACCTGGGGCTGCTCGAGCGGGCGCTACCCCGGGTGCTCGGCGAGCACGCGCCGGAGATCGTCCTCTACCAGGCCGGAGCCGACCCCTACCGGGAGGACCAGCTGGGTTCGCTGCGCCTCACGCTGGAGGGACTCGAGCGCCGGGACCGCATGGTGCTGGAGGGGTGCGCCGAGCGGGGGATCCCCGTGGTCGTCACCCTGGGCGGGGGCTACGCCCGCCGGGTGAGCGATACCGTGCGCATCCATCACCAGACCTGCCGCATCGCGCTCGGCCTCCACGTCCGCCGGCCCTCCGCCGCCGGGAGCGGCAGAGGCTCGCCCGCGCCCCAATAGAGGAGGCCGGTCCCGCGGCTTGGGCGGCCACGCGGGCTGGAAGGGCCCGCGTTGGGAGCACGGCCTCGCAGTCCGGCGGGCTCGGGACCGTGCGGTCGCGGCCCTGGCCAGCCGGCGGGGTGAAGCTGTCTGGGGGACCTGGGTGTCGTGCGCGGGTGCGGTGTTCAGCGCGGGTGCGAGAGCACAGGAGGGGGGGAACCTACCAGCAAGGCGCACGAGAGGGAATCGCTTCGGGCCGGCGATCCGTACGCCGCGCAGCTCCCTTCCCACCAGGCCATGACGGGCCTGCCCGCCCACCTCGCTCGCGGAGCGGGTCCCGGCTTCGCCACAGGCAGCGGGCGCGCAGCGAGCGCCCGCTCGGGTCGGGTCCGAAAGCTCCCTGCCAAGGAGTTCTTTCTGCCCAGCTGCACCGTCAAGTATTCGCCGCGCTCGCCGGGGTGTCAAGCGGCGATTCGGCCGCCGCGCCGTCAGGACCCGCCGGGCTTCCGCGAGGACGCGGCCTTGGCCGGCGGCTTGCGCGGCGGAGCCTTCCTGGGAAGCGCGGGGCCCAGGTATTCCAGCGAGAGGTCGTCGTACCACACCGTCCCGGTGGCCGGGATGGTGTAGATGGCGTTGAGCCAGAGCTGCACCGTGCCCGGCGGCGTCTCGAACTCGCCCTGGCTGAACGTCCAGTCGTTGGTCATGGACAGGCGCCCGAAGGCGGGACCCACCTTCACGGTATCCGGCGAGTGGAAGTAGACGATCATGAACGCGATGCCCTTGAGGCTGTCCGTCTTGGTCCAGCCGCTGATGCGGAAGCGTTTCTCGCCCAGGTCGGCGCGGTTCAGGCACTGCACCACGCCGGTGCGGAGCTCGGCGAGCCCGACGCGCTCCGACCGGTAGCGAATGGAGGCGCGACCGCTGTGGGCGACCGTGGTGTCGCGCTCCACGCGGACTCCCGGGAACGGAGGCAGCGAGTACTCCCAGCTGTTGCCGTCGCCCTCGAAGCCGGGATCCTTCAACAGGTTCACGTGCGCGCGCAGCGGTGGATCCTTGCGGGCCGGGACCGCCGCCAGCGCCACGTCGTCGAAGAACACCTGGCCGGTGCCCAGGATGCCCAGCCGCACGAAGACGCAGTTGGTGCCGCGGGGCACGTGCACGCGCACCTCGCGCGGCACCCATGGGGTGTTCTCCTCCGAGAAGTAGCGCCGTTCCCACGCCAGGCTGCGCGAGGGGTCCCCGGTGGGGGGGATGCCGAGCCGCATCAGGGCCTCGGAGCGGGGGATCTCCTGCGTGCGGGCCAGGTACGTGGCCGTGTCGCGGAAACACTGGAGCAGGATGTAGCCGCGGCCATCCAGGCCGTTGCTGCGGGTCCATGCCGTGAGGATCAGGTCCTTCCCCTGCAGCTCGGGGCCCACCAGCAGGGTCTGGCTCCAGTTGTGCCACATCGGGATGGCCATGCTGATGCTGGCCACGTAGACTGCGGCGGCGCCGCTCCGCTGGTCGACCGTGTCGCGCCCGAAGAACACGGTGGGGAGGCCGGAATCCGTCGTGTCCCAGGCGGCCGTGACGCCGCCCAGCGTCTCTTCGAATCCGGGATTGAGCAGGAGGTTCGCGACCGGCTCCGGGGCGGACCAGGCGACCCCGGTCGCGAGCAGGATCGAGGTGGCAAGGGCGCAGGCGCGCAGCATCACGGCTCCTCTGCGGCAGGGACGGAGAGCCATCCGGGACAGGGACAAGCAGCGATTATCCGAGGCGCGCAAACACCGGGTCAAGGCCTTCCCCCGCGGTTCCTGTCACGCTCGCGCAAAATCCGCCGGCGGCGGGGCACGCTTGCGGCCCGCTCTGGAGCTTCGCTACAGTCGCGGTGCGGGCGGTTTCGCTGCGGCGACGCCCGTGCGCGGAGCCCGCGTGAGCCTCTGGTTTTACACCTCCGACCTCCACGGCCAGACCTCGCTCTACGAGCAGGCGGTGGCGCTGGTCGCCGCACGCCGCCCCGCGGTGGTCCTGATCGGCGGCGACCTGGCCCCGCACGCGGTGGGCGTCGAGGGCCTGCGCCACCAGCGGGTGTTCTTCCGCGGCTTCTTCGTGGAGTTCGCGCGTCGCCTGGGCGACGCGGTCCCGGGCGTCGAGCTGCTCGTCATGATGGGCAACGACGACTGGGGCGCGAACCTCGACGTCCTGCACGAGCAGGAGGCCAAGCTGTGGCGCATGGTGCACGGGCGTGCGGTGCGGGTGGACGGCCGCTGGGTGGGAGGCCTGTCGTGGGTGCCGATCACGCCGTTCGCGCTCAAGGACTGGGAGCTGTGGGACGACGACCACGCCCAGACCGGCGGGCGGCTTGACGGCTGGCGGAGCGAGGGGGAGGCCGTGCGCGCCTTCCGCTTCGACCCCGAACGCCGAGCGCCCACCCTGGAGCAGGCGCTGGAGCAGCTGGCCGGGCAGAGCCCGCCGGGTGAGACCATCTACGTGCTCCATTCGCCGCCCCACCAGACCCGCTGCGACATGCTGGCGCACGGGGTGCACGTCGGCTCGCACGCCATCCGCCGCTTCGTGGAGCGACACCGGCCGCCCCTCGTGCTGTCGGGACACATCCACGAATCGCCCCGCGTCTCGTCGTCGTTCCGCGACGCCATCGGCCCCAGCGTGGTGGTCAACCCGGGCCAGTTCGGCACCAGCCGGCTGTGCGGGGTCTGGTTCGACCCGCGGGACATCGCCGGGACGCTGCGCCACACGGTCTGGGACTGAAGCGGCCCCGGTGCATCTCAAAAGGCAACGCGACCCGGGGACCCCGTCCGGAGGCCGGCCCGAGTGTGGGTTTCCCCATCTCGCCGTGGTAGGATTCTTGCCAGAATCTCCGTAGAGTCCGCCGCGACGCTCCATCCGCACATCCGGCCGAGGCCCGTTAGGGGGTTGCCTTGACACGTCTTCTCTGCATTCCGCTCCTCGCGTTGGCCGCGCTGCTGCCGGCCCCGGCTCGTGCAGGCGGCGATCTCGTGGGGCAGAAGTCCTTCGCCCGTGGCGGTGCCGCCTCGGGCGCCCCGGTCTGGCGGCAGTGGAACGCCGGGCTGCAGGAGGCTTCCCGCTCCGGACGCCCGATCCTGGTGGACGTCTACACGGACTGGTGCGGCTGGTGCCGTCGCATGGACCGGGACACCTACGCGCAGTCCAGCGTGCGGGACTACCTGGATCGCCATTACGTCACGGTGAAGCTCAATCCCGAGTCGTCGCGGGATGCGCGAGCCGTGGCCAACCGCTTCCGCGTCACCGGCTATCCCACGACGGTGTTCCTCCGCCCCAACGGGGACCACCTGCTCACCGTGCCCGGCTATGTCCCGGAAAAGGACTTCCTCCCCGTGCTGCGCTACGTGGCCGAAGGGCACATGGAGCGCGGCGTCCGGTTCGACGCCTTCCGCCAGCAGGTGGAGGGCCGGTAGCCGGAGCGCCCCATGGGCCGCATGGCGCTCGCCGCCGCGGGCGCGTGACCCGCTGCGGTTGACCGCCCCGGGCGCGCGCGCCATGCCGGACTCCTCCTGGCCGGCGGGCGAGGCGCGCATCGCCGTGGTGCGCGACGACATCACCGAGCAGCGGGTGGACGCCGTGGTGAACGCAGCCAACACCGAGCTGTGGCTGGGCGCCGGCGTGGCGGGCGCCATCCGCGCGCGCGGCGGCCCCCGGATCCAGGAGGAGTGCGACCAGCACGGACCCGTCCCGCTGGGCGAGGCGGCGGTGACGGGCGCCGGACGCCTGCCCGCGCGCTGGGTGATTCACGCGGCCGGCATGACCCCCGGGGGAACGGTGAGCGCCGATTCCCTCGCCCGCGCCACGCGCAGCGCGCTGCGCCGCGCGCACGAGCGCGGGTGCTCGTCGCTCGCGTTCCCGGCGATCGGGACGGGCGTGGGCGGGTTCCCGCTGCGCGAATGCGCGGAGATCATGCTGCGCGAGACCGCGGCCCACCTGGAGGCCCACCCGGGGGGACCGCTGCGCCAGGTGCGCTTCGTGCTCTTCTCCGAGGAGGCCCGCGAGGAGTTCGCCAGGGCCGCCGGCGAGCGGTGGGGACCGCCGTGAGCCTGCTCGAGGGCGCGCGCCTCGTGGCCGTGGACACCGAGACCACCGGGCTGGACGTGGCCGAGGGGCACGCGCTGGTCGAGGTGGCGACGGTGGCGATCCAGGATGGCGCGCTCGCCGAGCGCTGGTCCAGCCTGGTGCGGCCGGGGCGCCCGATCCCGCCGGAGGCGATCCGCGTCCACGGGATCACCGACGCCATGACCGCCGCGGCCCCCGCCCCGGCGGCCGTGGCGCACGAGCTGCGCGCGCGCTGCGGCGAGCACCCGTTGGTCTTCCACAACGCGGACTTCGACCTCCCCTTCCTCCTCGCCGCCCTGCGCGCGGCGGGGGAGCCGCCCTTCATCAACCTGATCCTGGACGTGCTGGGGCTGGCGCGCGGGCTCTACGGCGTGGGCGACAACCGCCTGGAGCAGCTGGCGGCCCGCCTCGGCATCCGGCCCGCGGGCGCGCACCGGGCGCTGGACGACGCGCTGACCACCGCCCAGGCGTTCCTCGTGCTGGCGCGCATCTACGAGCGGGAGCGCGGCGTGCGCGGCCTCACCGAGCTGGCGGCGCGGAGCCGCGACGTGATGAGGGCGACGCGCCGCTAGAGGACCGAGGCCGCGCCGGCGGCGCTACGCGCCCGCGTCCGGGATGCCGAGCAGGGCGCTGACGTCTTCCAGCCGCGCCCGCACCTCCCCGAGCCGGGCGCTGAAGGCGTCGTCGAGCCCCCGGCAGGCCTCCAGCGACTGCACCGCCCACGCCACGCGCTTGACCGCCTCCTCCAGGCGCGGCAGGGCTTCCCCGGGGGCGGCCAGGCCGTCGCATGCCGCCGCGGTCTCGGCCATGCGTGCGCGCACGCCGTCCAGCTCGAACAAGGCGGGGGCGCCTTCGTCGGCGCCCAGGGATTCGTCCACCTGGGCCAGGCGGCGGTCCAGGTCGCGCAGCCGGGCCGCCAGTCGGGCCTGGGGTGGGGGCGCGCCTTCGGGCGGCGTCCCGGCTTCGGCCGCACGCGGGGAGCGTTCGGGTGAGAGCTTTCGGTGAGACGCGGACCTCATGTCGTGAGATACCGGGCGGTCGCTCCGCGGGGCGCCCCGAGCGCCGCCCATCTTGCGCGTTGACATGGGCAGCCTTGCCGGAATAATGACACCGCCTTCCCCGTCCGTAAACCATCGGCAGATGCGCGCGTCCAATCCACCCCGTCCTCCCGGGAGGCCAGCATGGCGGTCGAGGTCGGCCAACCTGCCCCGGATTTCCGGCTGCGAGGTCCAGGCGGCCAGTTCGTCACCTTGAGCGAGTACCGCGGCAAGCGGAACGTCGTCCTGGCGTTCTACCCGCTGGCCTTCTCGCCGGTCTGCAGCCACCAGCTGCCCGACCTTCAGGCCCGGCTCTCGCGCTTCCGGGAGCACGAGGCCGAGGTGCTGGGGATCAGCGTGGACAGCCACTACGCGAACGAGGAGTTCGCCCGCCAGCTGGGCGTGAGCTTCCCGTTGCTCTCCGACCTGCGCCACGAGGCGGGCGAGCGCTACGGGGTCATGCGGGCCGACGCGCCCATCACGGAGCGCGCGATCTTCGTGGTGGATAAGCAGGGGGTCGTGCGCTACAAGCACGTGAGCCCCGATCCGGGCGCCCTGGAGCTCATCCCCCCGATCGAGCCCGTGCTCAAGGTGCTGGCCACCCTGCATTGAGGCGGCGGCCGGCGCTCGCCGCGGCGTGCGCGGCCCGCGGGGGGGCACGGCGCGCCGGACGAACCCCATGACCGAGCCCAAGCCCATCGCGTTGCTGGCGTCCGGGGATCGCCCCTCCGTCCGAGCCCTCACCGCCTTCCTGCGGGAGCGGGGCTTCGAGACCTGCTGGGCGAGGAACGGCGAGAGCGCGTTCCACGTGCTCGACGAGGAGCCGGTCCAGTTCCTGGTGACCGAGCTGCGGCTGGAAGGCGGGGACGGGCTGGAGGTGCTGCGGCGGGCACGCGCGCGCAATCCCGAGGTCTGCGCGGTGATGGTCGCCGAAGAGGACGACGTGGGGCGCGCGCTGGAGGCCATGCGGCAGGGCGCATACGACTTCCAGCTCAAGCCGCTCAACCTGGAGAAGCTGGCCGCGGTGCTGGAGCGCGGCCTCTCGCATCAGCGGCTGGTCGGCCGCGTGGCGGAGATGGAGGGCCGGCTCGAGGAGCGCTACGGGCTGGAGCAGTTCGCGGGCCGGTCGCGCGCCGTGGCGCGGGTCCTGGACCAGGTCCGGCAGGTCGCGCCCACGCGGGCCACCGTGCTGATCGAGGGCGAGGCCGGAACGGGCAAGGGCCTGCTGGCGCAAGCCATCCATCAGAACTCGCCGCGGCGGGACCAGCGCTTCGTGTGGATGCGCTGCGGTACGCTGGGCGAGGCGGAGATCGAGCGCGAGCTGTTCGGCGAAGAGGCCGGGCCTCCGCCCGGTGCGGCGCCGCGCCACGGGCGGCTCGAGCTGGCCGACGGCGGCACCCTGTTCGTGGACGAGGTGGGCGAGATGTCGCCCGCCGTGCAGGCCAAGCTGCTCCGCGTGCTCCAGGATCGGGAATTCGAGCGCGTCGGCGGGAGCGAGACGCTGCGGGTGGACGTGCGCATGATCGCGGCCACCGAGGCCGACCTGGCGGAGCGGGTGGCGTCGGGCGCGTTCCGCGAGGACCTGTTCTATCGCCTCGGGGTGGCGCGCATCGCGATGCCCGCCCTGCGCGAGCGCGCGGACGACATCCCGCTGCTGGTCGAGTCCTTCATCCGCGAGTTCAACCGCCGGCATGCCCGCCGGGTCACGGGGATCACGCCCGGCGCCGCGGAGCGCCTGCGGCGCTACGGCTGGCCGGGCAACGTGCGCGAGCTGCGCAGCGTGGTCGAGGGCATGGTCGCCTCCGCGCTGGGTCGGCGGCCGCTCGATGTCTCCGACCTGCCCGATCGGCTGCGCGGGCGGGCACGGCCGCCCGGGCGGCTGACCCTGACCGTCGGGATGACCATCGAGGAGGCGGAGCGGCAGCTGATCGCCGCGACCCTCCGCCACACCGGCGGGGACAAGCAGCGCGCCGCCCAGCTGCTCGGCATCGGCCTGCGCACCCTCTATCGCAAGATCGCCCGATACCGGATCCGCTAGGCCCGGCCGGTCCGCGGCCGCAGGTTCGCGGTCATGCGCCGCGGGGGCCGCGCCGATAACGGCAAGGGTACGCACCTCGGCATCCCGGGAGAAACGCGTGGGTCTCGCGAGCGAACCTGTCCCAGACGATCCCTCCCCCGAACCCGCCGGCGAGGGCCGGCCGGAGCCGCAGGAACCGGGCCCGCAGGCCGAGGCCGGGCCCAAGGCCGAGCGCGCCGAGCCCGCGCCGACCGAGCCTCTGATCCTGCCCCTGGCGGACACCCCCCAGGGCATGGTGGAGGGTGGGGTGGGCCTGCCGCTCTCCAGTCGCGGGCTGTTCCGCGAGCCCCCCCCGGTCGAAGCTCCGCCGCCCTGGCTGCGCCGGCCCGGGCCGGCCGAGCGGGTCGGCAAGGAAGCCCCGCTCGAGCTGCCGCGCCGGGAGATCGGGGGGGAGGAGCGCGTGGGCAAGGAAGCGCCGCTGGAGCTGGAGCGCCCGGCCTCCGCTCCCGCCCCGCCCGCCGCCGACCCGGCGACCGGGCAGGCGGCGCGGTCCGACCTCGAAAAGGACATCCCGTGGGCGACCCCCAAGCCGCTCACCATCCACGCGCGTCCGCCGGGAGCGCCGCGAG
>JBBIHL010000099.1:0-9075 GCA_037447075.1 Candidatus Eiseniibacteriota bacterium
GTTTTCGGGCGGCTACACGCAGAGGCTCTCGCTGGCGCAGGCGCTGCTCGGCGATCCGGCGCTGCTGGTGCTGGACGAGCCCACCGCGAGCCTGGACCCCGAGGCCACCTGGGAGTTCCGCTCGCTGGTGGAGCAGCTGCAGGAGGAGGGCAAGACCATCCTCTTGTGCTCGCACCTGCTTTCCGAGGTGGAGCGGGTGGCCGACCGCGTGCTCATCCTGCTCGACGGCCGCCGCGCCGCGCTCGAGAGCCTGGCGGCGCTGCGCGCCGCCCAGGTGAGCGCCACCCGCCTGGTGGTGGAGCTGGACGGCGACGCTGGCGACGCCCTGGGGGCGCTGCAGCGCCAGGGCTTCGTCGCGAGCGCCGGGAACGGCCGGCGCCTGGTGGTGGAAGCCCGCAACGGACGCGGCCTGGACGCCCTGGAGTCGCTGCGCGCGGCCGGCGCCCCGGTGCGCGCGTTCGAGCTGCAGCGGCCCACGCTGGAGGAGCTCTTCCTCGAGGTGGTGAGGGGAGGGCGCCGTGAGGGCTAGCGCACGCGCGTTCGCGGCGGCCGCCCTGGCCGGGAACCTCGCGGCGGCGGGCTGCTCGCCGCCCGCGGGGCCGCGCCCCATCGCCCCAGGCACCCCGTGCGCGGCCTGCGGCATGGCGATCGAGGACTTCCGCTTCGCCTGCGAGCGGCAGGTGGCGGGGCGCTGGCGGGCCTACGACTCGATCGAGTGCCTGGCGCGCGACGCGCCGGGATCGCCTGCCGGCTTGCCCTACCTCTCGGACTACGACGGCAGGTCGCTCCACCGGGCCGACTCGATGTGGGTGGTGAAGGGCAGCTTCCCCTCCCCGATGGGCGGGGGCTACGCGGCCTTCCTCGACCGGGCGGCGGCCGACGAGGTGGCGGCCCAGACCGCGGGGCGGGTCGCGCGTCTGCGCGACCTGGCGAGCGCGCGCGGTGGAGGCGGGCGATGAAGCGCTCGTATCCCGCCCTGGTGGCGGTCACGCTCCTGGCGGCGCTCGGCCTGGGGCTGCTCGCCCGCGCGCCGCGCCGGCCCTCCCCGGAAGGCGCCAGCGCGTCGGCGCTCGCGCCCGAGGTGGCGGTGGCGCTGGTCGTCAATGGCGGCGCGGTCTCGCCCACGTCCGCGTTGGTGCCCAAGGGGCACCGGGTGCGCTTGAGCGTCGTCAACCAGGGCCCGGCCCCGGCCCGCGTGGAGCTGGCCGGCTACCAGGACCGCCTCGCGATCGGCACGCTGGCGCCCGGCGAGGCGTGGAGCGGCGAGTTCGTCGCCGACCGCCCGGGCGAGGACTTCGCCTGGCTGGTGGACGGTCAGCCCGCCGGGCGTTTCACCGTGGTGGGCTCGCACCTGGAGGAGGGGCACCGGTGAGCGGCCGGGAGCAGGGCAAGCTGCACCGCCTGCGGGTGGTGGCGCGCGAGGAGTACCGCCGCGCGCTCGAGAGCCGCTGGCTGTTCGGCTTCGCCGGCCTGTTCGCGGCCTTCGTGCTGGGGCTCTCCTACTTCGGGCTCGCCCAGAGCCAGGAGGTGGGCTTCCAGGGCTTCGCGCGCGTCACCTTGAGCCTGCTCAACCTGGTGCTCTTCATCGTCCCGCTCACCGGCCTGATGCTGGGGGTCGCCAGCATCGCGGGCGGCGGGGAGAGCCTGGCCCTGCTGCTCGCCCAGCCCGTGACCCGCGGCGAGGTGCTGCTCGGCAAGTTCCTGGGCCTCGCCGCCGCCTTGAGCGTGGCGCAGGCCCTGGGCTTCGGCGGGGGCGGCATGGTGGTGGCGCTCAACGCGGGGGCAGCGCAGGTGCCCGGGTTCCTGACCCTGTGCGGGCTCTCGCTCTTCCTGGGCTGGCTCACCGTGGCCACCGCGCTGTTCCTGGCCTCGCTGTGGCCCGACCGGCTCAAGGCGATCTCCGCCGCGCTGCTGCTCTGGCTGCTGATGGTGGTGGCCTACGACCTGGTGGTGCTGGGCGCCACCGCGCTGCTGCGCGGGCTGCCGCTGCAGGCGGTGCTCTTCCCCGCCCTACTCCTGAACCCCGTGGACCTCGCACGGGTGCTCACCACGCTGGCGGTGGGCTCCGGGGCGCTGTTTGGCCCCACCTCCGCGGTGCTGGTCAAGCTGTTCGGCACCGCCCTCGGCGTCTCGCTCGGCCTCGGCGTGCTGGCGCTGGAGACCGCCGTCCCCCTGCTGCTCGCGGCGCGCGTGTTCCGGCGGCGGGACTTCTGAAGCATCCCGTCACAACCGGCCCCTTGTCAGACCTGCGGCTCCGTTGCACCACCTCACCTCAACAGCCGCAAGCGCGCAGGGCCACGCGGCGATCAATCGCGCCTGATGCCGGTGCGCAAGCTCCGGAAGGTCGAGGACATGGACGTGCCCCACTGGCGAGTACCCGGCGATCCCGATCTCATGCGCGCGATGGTCGAGCTGTGGAAGATCGGGCGGCACACCAGCACACGGTCCTACCCACCCGGGGTGCACAAGCACACCTCGATCGAGGACATGCAGCGGACCCAGGAGCGATGGAGCGAGCGCTCCGGCACCTCCTGAAGTGGTGGGCACCGCGCTCGGGATCACGGCTCCGTGTAGAACTCCGCCGCGATCGCCGCGGCGATCCGCATGGCGTAGGCGCTGGGCGTGGTGTAGCGGTAGTGCAGCACGGCCGCCGCGGATGCCAGGGTGCCCGCGATCGCCGCCCCCGCCAGCCACGCCCGCAGGCGCGGCCGCCGGGCCATGCGCTGCCACAGCTCCACGGACAGCTCGCCCACCGCCAGCGCCTCGAACGGCAGGAACCAGAACTGCCCGTAGGCGTGGAGCGCCACCTGGCGCACGAAGAGCAGCGCCCACAGCCCGGCGCCGAAGCAGCCGGCCAGGAGCAGGCGCGCCGGCTCGGGCGTCGCGGTGGCCTCCCGAAGCACACCACGGATCCGGGCCACGCCCCAGGCGAGGAACAGCGCGAAGGGCACGTTGGCGAAGTAGAGGCGGTGGAAGTCGAAGGCGCGCGCCAGGGCGTCCAGTGCCCGCGCGAATCCCAGGCGGTGGATCCCCCAGTGCTCGCCCGCCGCCGACAGCCCCGGCGTCGCGCCGCGCGCCGCCCAGAAGAGCTGTGCGATGACCAGCGCGAAGCACACGAGCCCGGTGGCCCCCAGCGCGCAGGCCGCCGCGGCGCTTCCCGGACGGCGCTCGGCGAGCGCCTCCCGCGCGCACAGCAGGAAGAAGCCCAGCAGGAGCGCGAACGCGGGCCAGCTCGTGAGGCCGGCCAGCGCCCAGAACACGACACTGCCCGCCAGCGCCCCCTGCCGCGCCAGCCGCCGGTAGCGCGCCAGGCACCACACCGCCCAGATCACCCCGCACAGGCCCATGCTCTCGTTGAAGGGCATCTTCCCGAAGTAGGCGCTCATGGGCACGACGGCGTAGAGGAAGAGCGCCAGCGTGCGCACGGCGGGGCGGCCGGGGAAGAGCGCGCCCCCGACCAGGAAGAGCCCCACGAAGCCGAGCAGGTGGAAGGCGGCGGGGACGAGCCGCGTGGTCAGGGGGTCCGAGCGCCCGCTCACGCGATAGACCGCCGCCATCGCAAGCGGGAACAGCGGCGGGTGATGCAGGTAGGGGATCAGCGCGCCGTCCGCGCGGCGCATCTGGAAGTCCTGGCCGCGGGTGCGCGCGAGCCCCGCGCGCAGGTGCGCGTTGGCCACCGACTGGGTCCAGGCGCCGTTGTCGTCGTGGATGAAGGTCCAGGGCGCGTCGAGGCGGAGGGCAAGGAGGGAAACCAGCAGGCCGCCCGCAGCAACCGCGGTCGCCGACGGCCGGAGCCTTGACCCCAACTCAAGCCTTCCAGCCCGAGGCCTCGCGCATGCCAAGCACTATTGCGGCAATAGGACCATCTTCCTCCGGTCACGGAATTCACCGGCCTGCATCCGGTACAAGTAGATCCCCGGCGTGACCAGGCCGCCCACTTCGTCTCGGCGGTCCCATTCGATCGCCTGATAGCCCGCCGGGAAAGGCTGGTCGGCCAGCAGTCTCACGCGACGCCCCAGTACGTCGAAGATCTCCAGCCGTACAACCCGGGGTGCAGGCAGCGCGAAATGGATCGCAGTGCGTTCCCCGAACGGGTTCGGCTGATTCTGGAACAGGGCGAACTCCGTTGGCAGTGCGGCTTGTATGGCCAGGGAGTTCCCCGCGCCGGCCGCCCGTCCGGCCTGGAGCGTGGCCTCCACCCACAGGAAGCAGTCACGGCCCTGACCTGCGGCCAGGGGCGGAAGCGTGAACTCGGCGCCGAGCGTGTCAGGACCGGTCATCCCGACACCCGCCCCGTCGGGCGAAGCGACAGCACTCTTCACGTCGCCGAGCTTGGCATCCCGGGCGGATTCCAGCACGGCCCAGCGCACAGTCGGCGTGTCGCTTGATCGAGCCAGGCGGCCGGCGAATCGCAGCTCGGCGTCCGACAGGATCGCGAGCCGCACCTCGGTCGCGCTGCCGCAGTCCACCGCCGCCTGATCGAAGCCGACCCGCGGAAAGCCCTGCCCCACCGTGCGCCAGCCAACGACATCGGGCACCTGGACCCGGATCCCGGAGGCGTCGGGCTGGTCGGTGGCTCCAAGGCGGCGAGCCTCCAGCAGCAGCGGACCCGCGGCGTTCGGCAGCGTGAGGGTGACCGAGCCGCCCGCGCCGACGCGCAAGAACTCGGCAGCCATACCTCCAAGCGCGGCAGTGACGTCAGCTCCGTCCTCCAGCCGGGCGCTGGTGGCGGCGACCTGGCGGCCCAGGACCACATCCCGGCCCAGCAGGCAGGGCGCCACGCTCGGGTCGTGGTCCACCACGAGCAGGAGCAGGGCGTCGAGGGACGCGCTCCGAGTGGAGCCGGCCCTCATCCAGGCCCGATACGCACCGGCCCCAGAGGGTGCCGGGAGGCGGATCGCGTCCCATGTGGGCTCGCCCGTCGCCGCGCCTTCGAACAGCGAGTTCTCCCCGGCTGCAGGTGCTGCTGCGGTCCCCTCCGCCTCGGGCGGCAGCGCCGAACCGCCGCCCCCTTCCCCCCCGCCGGCAAACCGGCCTTCCATGCAGCAGCCGCCCTCGATCACGTTGAAGTAGACCACCCGGTTGTCCCCCGAACCGTCCAGGGCCCGGAACACCACCCAGTACTCCCCGACCTGCGGGTGGTTCCAGGTGAAGCGGTTGCCGCTCAGCGACGACCCCGTGGGCAGGTAGGCGGCGGCGTAGGTGACGCTCTCCCCGTCGGGGTCGGTGGCGTTGAGGTCCAGGACGAACGGACAGCAGGCTTCCAGGAACTGGTCACCGAGCCCGTTGAAGACAGGGGGATGGTTGTAGCTCACCTGACCCACGAAGATGTCGCGGTCGCTTACCAGATTCTGATTCGAGCTGTAGGCGATCCGGGTCCCGTCGAACGAGTAGCGGGGTCCGTAGAACTCCGCGCCGGTCCGATAGAAGCGAACGAGCGTGTCGCGGGCGCCCAACGTCGTGTCCACCAACGCCACTCGTCTAAAGGGCAGGGGTGTGCCGAGCGTGCAGGCGATCGGCTGCGCGCCGCCGGGCTGCTCCGCCAGGAACCGCCCCGTCCCGCGATGGAAGTCGAAGGTCGAGACCTTGCCAACAACGCTGTTGCGCGGGATGGCCAGGCCACCGCTGGATGCGACGGCGAAGAGTGAGTCATTCCGGGCGAAGTACACCCACTTGCCGTCGGGCGACCAGCGGGGCGAGCGGATTTCCCAGTCGAATAGCCCGGTGAGAGGGACGTCGCTGGTGCCATCAATGTTGACCCGCCGCAGCTGCCACCGGAACATGTAGGGAGGGTCTGGTCCGTTCAGATAGATCGTCTGGCGCCAGACGTAGGCGATTCGCTGCCCGTTGGGCTGGAACACGGGGTTGTCAGCAAACCCCTCCTGGTAGGTAAGCCGGCCAGGCGTCGCGCCGCCGGACGTGGCTACCAGCCAGATGTCGCGCTGGCCGGGCGCCGCACCGGCACCGTCCTGCGCGAAGGCGACCAGGTCGCCGCGGGGCGACCAGTCGGGTTCGTATTGATGCTGCGACTGCGGGGCGATCCGCGAGGGCGGCGTGGCGTCGAGCTTCTTGCGATAGATCTGCTGGTAGGAGGAGACGGAGGGGTTGATGGATTGGACGACCAACTCATCCCCCGCCGGGGACCATGCCGGCGCATCGTCAAGATAGCCCGCTGTCGCCAGGATTTGACGCGAGGCAACCGTATCGGCGGGCGCGCCCCGCAGGGCCAGCGTCAAGCGATAGGGCAGCGCCTCGGTGTAGCCCAAGCCCGTCCGAAGCTCGAAGGACCTGCTCGGGCCGTCGCCGAGCGAGATCACGACCACCGCGGCCTTGTAGGTCGTCCCAAAGCCGGGGACCACGAACTCCGCCTCCCCTGCGACGCTGTCAACGTCCACCCACTTCGGGGCCACCGCCAACTGGGCCCAGCTTGGGTTGGCCCACTGGGGACTCTCCACAGGATCGGGCGCCCTAAGAGTGTAGGCGACCACGGACGCGACCAGCCGCCCGTCAGCTCCGCCGCAGCGGTAGATCGCCTCGGGCGTGACCCGAACCACCAAGTCCCGTGGCGCCGTGCCGAGGGAGGCGGTGTCTGCACGGACCACCCAGTACTCGGACCCCAGCGGTTGCAGCCTCAGCGGGTAGGTGTTGCCGCCGAAGGAACGCCAGCCCACGAACGTGGCCTCGCGCGTGGTGTGCACACTGGAAAGCGTTACCACCGGGGGCATGGCCACCAGATCGTCCAGCCCGCAGTTGTCGAAATCCTGCCACGCCTTGAACTGCTTGGAGGGCGCGAAGCCGATCGCCGCAGGGTATCCGTACTGGCCTTCTGCGAACGCCGGCTGATTCACGTAGTTGGCCACCCGCCAGTTGTGCAGGAGCAGCTGAAACCGATCGTACTCCGGCAGCGGCGAACCGTCGGGAGCGCGGAAGTAGTTCTTCTGGGCGCAGTCCCAGCAGTCCGTGTTGTTGAGGAGGCCACGGAGATCCGAGAGGCGCCGTAGGGGCGTCTGCGCCCACTTGCGCAACAGGTCGTCGCTGATCGACGAGATCGTGGGCGACGTGTCCTGGCCGCGGAAGGTATAGGCTAGGTAGGCGGTGAACAAGCTGCGACCGATGTAGTTGGACCGTTGGCCCCGAGGATTGGCGCAGAGGTCGGAACTGAATGGGGAAGACGCGAGGAGCGACCACGTGTACGGGACTTCGCTGGTGGCCGTCGTGTCCTCGTTCCCGGCCACGGCTTCCGCGGCCGCCGAGAACATCTCGCTCAGGATGCCCGCGTAGCTCTGGCCGGGGAAAGAGTGCTGGAACTCGTGGCAGTAGAGCACGTTGGCTATCTGGTTGGGCTTCGTCCAGCCGGTTCCAGTGAGGTCCAGGTGCTCGCCGATCTTGGGCCCTTCCGTACCCAGGGAGTTCCCGGTCTTGTAGTCGGAGGTCGAATGGCCGGTGGTGACGTCCTCGTCAACCGTGGTAAACGGCGATGGGTATTGCCCGTCGGGGCCCAGGTCTCGCGCCGGGTCCCACAGGTAGTGGTCGGCGTGAGAGCGATCGGCGTTGTTGTAGCTCTCGATGTCGGGCGCCCACAGCGGATGGCCAAGCTTGACCGAAGTGCTGTCGCGGGGATCGCTTGTGTTGTAAGGCATTCCCTGGTAGCGGAAGTAGTCGTAGACCAGGTGGAAGTCGGAGACTGGGATGCCGAAGGGATTGCTCCCGAACTGCTCCACCAGCGTCTTCGCGAAGTTGTCCAGCGTGGCCCTCGCGTCGTTGCTCAGGCCGCCGGGGTACCTCGCGTCCCAACAAAGCTCGAGGTCTCTCCAGCGGAGATCGAATCCTTCCTGGCCTGAGCGATAAGGGTAGAACACCTGGATTGCGCCCGCGGGCACGCTGCTGCTCGAATCAGGGGTTGCGCAGCTGTCTGGGGCAGCAGCCCGGGCGACGAGGCAGCTCGATGGCGGGAGCCAGAGCAGCGCGAGGACCGTGAGGAGAGTGCGACTCTGCATGGCGAACCTCCCTTCGACGGAGCACCATGCGAGCTTGCCAGCCCGGCCACATGTGGGCTCGAAGCCGCTGGGGTACTGGGCTGGCAAGTTCGCGGAGCGGCCGGTGAGCGCCGGCTGGATGCGCTCGCTTTGGCGTAGTCACGGCCACCAAGCCGGATTGTGCTTTGCGAACCGGCGAGGGTCAAGTAGGATCATGCGGCGGGGCTAAGGCGGGCTCCGCCCGGGGAGTAGCTGCTCCCACCCAGGGGCTTGGGGGTTCCCGCGCGTTGAAACCGATGCGATCCATCTCGCGGCAAGTTGGGGGCGTCTCGCTCGGGATCTTCCTGGCGATGACGATCACGGCTTCGCTTTCCACGGCGCTCCCGGACGGGCGAGCATGGAGCCCCACCGAATTGCTGTGCCTTCCCGGTCACAACTATTGCGCCCCCGATCGCTTCGAGACTTACCCCGACGGGGCGCTGTTCCTGACTGGCGCCGCGCTCGGGGGGGAGGGCGTTGGCAGGGCCACGGCCGGCTTGAGGTGGGCGGATACGACCTGGGTCCTCGCCTGGAGCGTGCCCTTCGGGGCCGCCTTCATCGGTGCGGTACATTCGCTACCCGGCACGTCGCATCTGATCTGGAAGGGTGTGGACTGTTGTTTTGGCGAGTACGGCACGCTCAACCCCCTGGTGATGGCCGAGGCCTTCGACGACCACGTCGGCCCTCCCGACACCGTCACCCTCATCTGGCAGGATCGCTTCAACTACTCGGCCGCGGTCGGCAGCCGGCGGCGCTGGGTGGTGGTGAGCGACCGTCAGCATCAGGCGCCATATGAGGGTGATCTGCGCCTGTTCTACTCGGACACCGCTGGCGCGTGGCGGGAGGTGGAGGTCGCAGGCCACGGGGGAGACGGCGTGGCGATCGCGGCGGTGGACGACACGACTGCCCTCGTAGCCTGGACCAGCAGTTTCATCGAGGCGGACGGACGGCGCGAGAATCTGCGGTGGGGCATGCTGCGAGGCACGCAGTGGCTTCCGGCGGTGCAGCGATTGAGCGATCAGGGGCTCATCTACTCGCCCAAGCTGCGGCCGAGGCCCAG
>JBBIHL010000100.1:0-9073 GCA_037447075.1 Candidatus Eiseniibacteriota bacterium
GCGCCCGGCCGCGCACGCGCGCCGCGGCACCACGGGCAAGTGCCTTGCGGTGCTGCCGTTCACCAGCGTCGGGGCGGCCGAGGCCGCGGGGCCGCACGACGAGGCCTTCGCCCGCGGCCTGGCCGAGACCCTCAGCGTGGGACTGGCGCGGGTGCCGCAGCTGCACCTGATACCGCCCCTCTACGCCACGCAGCTCATGGGCGCCGACGCCGACCTGCGCACGGCGGCGCGCAAGATCGGCGCCCATCTGGTCTTGAGCGGCGCCGTGCTGCGCGCCGGCGAGCGCCTGCGCGTGAGCTACTCGCTGATCGAGCCGCGCCGGGGAGAGCAGCTGGCCGCCGACAGCCTGGACGGCTCGGCGGCGGACCTGTTCGCCCTCGAAGACGCCCTGCTCGCGAGCGTGGTGCGCTCGCTGCGAATCGAGGCGGCCGAGCGCGTGCGGCCGGCCGCGGTCGCCCTCGGGCCGGCCTCGCACGAGCAGTACCTGCAGGCGCTCGGCTACCTCCAGCGCATTGACAACGAGGCATCGGTGGACGGAGGGATCCGGCTGCTCGAAGGGTTGCTGGCGGCGGAGGGGGACACGGCGCTGGTGCACGCGGCGCTGGGCCGCGCCTACTTGCGGAAGTACTACTTGAGGATGGAGCCGGACTGGAAGGCGAAGGCGGAGGCGTCCTGCCGCATGGCCCTGGCGCTCGACCCGCATTCGGCCGACGTGGTGGCCACCCTGGGACGCCTCCACTTCGAGAGCGGCCATCACGCCGAGGCCGTCGAGGCCACCCAGCGCTCGCTCGAGCTGCGCCCCGACGATCCCGAGGCGTTGATCCTGCTCTCCCGCATCTACGAGTCCGAGGGAAAGTTCGCGGAGGCCGAGCGGGCGGCGCAGCAGGCGGTGGCGCTGCGACCCGACTACTGGCGGGCCCACGATCGGCTGGCGCTGGTCTATTTCCGCCAGGGCCGCTACGACCGGAGCACCCAGCCGTGGCGCAAGGTCATCGAGCTCACGCCCGACAACGCCCACGGGCATTGCAACCTGGGCGCGGCCTACTTCCAGCTGGGCCGCTTCGACGACGCGGTCGCGGAATACCGCCGGTCCCTGGAGGTATTGCCCAACTCGACGGCCTACCTCGGCATGGGGACCGTGCTCTTCTTCCAGGGTCGCCAGGCGGACGCCCTGGCGATGTACGAGAAGTCGGTGGCGCTCACCCCGCGGGATGCGCGATCCTGGGGCAACCTCGCGGACGCGCAGCGGTGGACCCCCGGGCTGGAGGCCAAGTCGGTCGAGAGCTTCGATCGGGCGATCGCGCTCATGCGCGAGCACCTGGCCGGCAACCCCAAGGACGCCGAGGGCTGGTCGCGCCTGGCCAAGTGGCTGGCCAAGCGCGGGTGGGCCTCGGAATCGCTGGAGGCGATCCGCCGGGCGCTGGAGCTCGCCCCCCGGAACGCGAACTCGGTCGCGCGCGCGATCACCGTCTATCATCTGGCGGGCGAGCGCGAGCGCGCGCTGGAGCACCTGGAAGCGGCGGTGCAGGCAGGCTACGGTATGGTGGAGCTGCAAGGAGACCCCGAGCTGGAGGAGCTGCGCAAGGATCCAAGGGGTCGAGCCGTCCTCATGGAAGGGGAGGCGAGACAGGCGAGGATGGAACCCGCGGGAATGGAGGAGGAGTGACACTATGGCCGGCGGCTTGAGGGAAGTCCCTGTTGGCGTCAGCATCGCGGGCGACACGGTGGCCGTGGAGCCGGAGCGCGTCCGGATCCAGAGCAGGGGCCAGGAAGTGGTGTGGTCATGCGCCGACGGGGAGCTGGCGGTGGCGTTCGACAAGGACGGCTGCCCGTTCGATACGAGCCATCACGGCGCGCGGAAGAACGAGCACGCGCACTCGGGCGAGAACAGGCATGGCAGGCACGGCGACGTCTTCCACTACTCCGTGACCGTCACGACCGACGATGGCCGCACGCTGTCGCGTGATCCCGAGGTCGAGGTGAACGACGCGGCCGGGATGCCGATGCCGGGCGAAGGGCGCGAGCAGGTCGTCCCGGAGCGGCCCACGCCGCGGCGCAAGAAGTCGGTCCAGGCCCGCAAGCGGAAGAAGGCCGCGCCGAAGCGCAAGCGCCCGGCGCGGAAGACTGTGCGCAAGCGGCGGCCGACGCGGAAGGCTCCGCGCAAGCGGCGGCCGGCCGGAAGGAAGGGCGCACGCAGGCGCAAGCCCGCCGTGAGGCGGCGCAAGAAGAAGTAGGCGAGGCGGTCCAGCGGCCGGGGCGGGTTACGGGCCCCGGCCGCTGGCGTTGAGAAGTATGGGCCGGTGGTGCGGAGGGCGCGCCGCTCGTTCAGTTCACAAGACGCGCATGTCCTGCAAGCAGCTTGCGGTCGCCTGGCAACACGCTGGCGTGCACGACGCCCAGGTGCTCCATGCGCCGCTGGAGGTTGGCACGAGAGATCTTGAGGAGCCGTGCCGCGCCCGTCACGCTGCCCCCATCCTCCAGCGCCCTCAGCAGCGAATCCCGCTGGCCGCGGAGCTTCGCCCACTGGTCGGCAGCCGGTGCCGGCTCTACCGGGCCAAGCAGGTGGCCTGCCGTGATCTCGCTGCCAGGCGCAGTACGTGCGCACGCACGATCCAGCGCCTGCTGCAGCTCGCGGACATTCCCCCACCATGGTCGTTGCCGGATAGCCTCCAGGGCGTCGGCGGATACGACGCGTGCGCGTGCTCCGTCCCTTCCGGCTGCCTCCAGCAGGTGGCGGCCGACGAGCATCGGGAGGTCCGCCGTCCGGCGCCGCAACGGGGGCACGAAGAGGATCTTTGCTTCGCACGGTCCGGGCGCCACGCGCCGCAGGACTCCACCCCCCCTGCGCCAGCCGCGGCGCCACTCGAGCAAGAGCGCCGCCGCCAGTCGCTTTCCGCTGCCGGGCTCGCCGACGAGATAGACATGGCTGCGACTCCTGGCAGCGCGATGCAGCTCCTCCAGAAAAGTGCGGGTCGCCCGTGAGACCGCCCCCCATCGGGCACGGGCGGCAGGTCCGATGGGCGTCAGCTGCCCGGGCACCACGGGGATCGCCGGCGCGAGGCACTCCGCCAGGACCAAGCCCGCCTCCCTGAGAAAGCGCGGGGCCCGCGCATCGAGGACAACATGCACGTCGGCGAGACGCATTGCTTCCCAACGCAGAGTCTGGCCGTAGTGCATCGAGTAGAGGATGCCCTGCACCAGGGGTAGGCGCTCGGCGAGATTCAGCAAAAACTGGATGCCGCTCCCACCCGGGGCCAGATCCCAGTCCACAAGTGCTGCCGAGAACGTGCGGCGGGCTGCGAGTTGCCACGCCTCCCCGACCGTGCCGGCGGTGGCGACATCGTACGAGCCGGCCAAGCTCCGGGCGATCAGCGCCGCGCGCTCCCCGTCATCATCCAGCACGATGACGCCTGGCTTCCGTGAAACCGGGCGCATCACTGCATGGCCGACTCTGGGCCGGTCACCACCTTGAGCCGCAACCGGAACACCGACCCCGAGCCGCAAGGTGCGGGCTCGTAGGTGAGGTCTCCCAGCCAGCTCCGCGCGCACTCGCGCGCGAGGTGAAGACCACGCCCCCCGCCCGGCCGAGTGGCACCTTGAGGCGTGAAAAGCGCGCCGCGACGTTCAGGCAAGACGCCAGGCCCGTTGTCCTGCACTATGATCGCCAGGTAGCGCGAATCCGACGGTTCGGGCGCAACCACCACGTGCAACTCCGCGCGTGCCCGGCCGCGAAGGGCGTTGATTGCGTTGTCAACGAGCTCGCCGACGACCGAGACCAGAGCGTCGCGCTCGAAGAGAACGAGCCGATCGCCGCCAGGCTCGACCCGCAGGTCCGACGCGATGTTCAGGTCGGACAGTCGCGCGCGCCTGGCCCGCACCGCCTGCTCCGTCGCGTGATCCGCACGGCACGCCGCGCGACGGGCGACCTCCCAATAGGCTCTGCAGCACTCCAGAACGAGCGCGTCCGCCGCGGTCAGGGCACGTTCCGCAAGACCAAGCTGGCCGTGATCAGGCGCCCTCGCCGCGTCTTCCAAGAACTGGACGAATGCATGCGTCAGCCGCCGGATGCGGCCAAGCCGCGCCGGAGGAGCCCCCGCGTCCGCGAGCCTCCGCAAGAAGGCCTCCAGCGCCGCCCGCCCCGAACCCTGCCACTCCTCCAGGATACCTTGGAGCGTCCACGGCGGCCGATCAATACCGGCGCAGCGTGCTTGGACCCACAGGCGGAGGCGCTCGAACGGGCGTTCCTGCTGGAACTGGCCGTGTACCAGGAATGCATAGGTCGTCAGAACTTCGCGCGTGACGCCGGCCGGGATCCGGCGCCGGCGCGGGAGCCGCGTGGCCACCCGACGGATGCCGTACCCAGCCGCGGCGGCCCCCACGCCCACGAGCGCCAGCTTGTCGGGATCATCAATGGGGTAGTCCGGCAGCGCGTCGGCCGCAACCGCCACCTTCTCGCCGAAGCTCAGGCGAGAGCGGAGTAGATCTGCGCGCGCCACACGCACTGGAGTCGGGTCCAGCCGCTTCTCGGTTGTAGATAGCCGCCCCCGTGGGCGAAGCTGCCGGTCCAGCACCAGAATGGCATCACGCGTCGAGGCTACGATCTCCGGCTCCGCGTCGGCATCCAGGTCAATCGCCGCCCAAACCTCCACCTCTCCATCAACCCGGCGTTGGGCCTCGAGCGAGAGGTTCAAGTCGTAGATCCTGATCGTGCTGTCGTTCCCTCCCACCACGAACCCCGGACGACCGCTCTCGAGGTAGAACGGGCGCGTGAGGCTGCGCGCGAAGCGAAGGCGCTTCAAGATCCTGCCGCTCCTTCCGTCCATAAGCGACAGCGTCGAGGAAGCAGGCGGATCCCCCTCATGGCTGTGGGTGGCGGCCACGATCAGGGGGCCCGGCGCGGAACCGACCGGCAGTGGGAGAAGGAAAACCGAGGCGAACTTCCCGGCCAGCTCCGACTGCCACAAACGGGCTCCGCTTTGATTCAGGGCCAGCGCGTACGCATGCTCGTCATCGGTTCCGTTTGCGATCGCGCCGTTGGCCGGGGAACTCGACTCCAACAGGATGTCCCGTTCGCCGTCACCGTTCAGGTCCACCAGATACGCGCGATCGGGCCAGGCGCCCATCGCGAAGAACCAGTCGCGCACCCCCGTCTGCAGGTCGTAGACGGCCACCCCGCGCGGCTGCCTGGCGAACATGGCGAGAACCCGACACACGACCTTCTGCCGTCCGTCGCGCACAAAGCCCGCCATCGGAACAAGCCAGCCGTCCCACGGCTCGCGTGCAGCCCAGGAAGGACCCTTGACCGGCCCGAGCGATTGCAGCGTATCGCCCTCCCCGTCGAGCAGAACAGCCACGGCACCGGAACTGTCTCGCAAGGCGGCGTAGATCTCGTCGCGCCCGTCCCCGGTCACGTCCAGTGCGCCAAAGACGCCGATTCCGCGCGGGAAGTTCATCTGCGCGACGGCCCGTCGCTCGTTGCCCTCGAGACGCACGAGGATAAGGGTGTTTTGGTTCCGCAGCAGGAAGTCATCCCGAGAGGTGCCGGTGATGTTCAGGGGGATCGCGGCGTCCGCCACGACCCCCAGCTGATGCTCGACGAACCGGAACCGCGGCGGCTGGAATGCCAGCCAGATGAGGCCACCGGCTGCGACGGTGAGCGCGGCCAGCGCCGGCAGGTTCATCCCTGCTCGGGAAGTGCGCTTCGAGTGCGACTCGAGGGGTTGCGGCACGCACCGAGTCTAGGACTCGGCCCCGGGGCCGGCAACAGCCGGATGCCTCGGCGCGGAGGCATGGGCCGAAGACCGACAAGGTGCCACCCTACCCATGCGCCGCCAGGCACGCGGCGCCGGCGTGTTTCAACGACCGCCGGAGGGTCCACCCGGTGCGGATGCACCAACCGCGGGAGGTTCACATGTCGCACATGACGCGGGCATCGGTTTCAGCAGCGATCGGGCTCCTGTGGGGAGCGGTCCTTCCTGCGGCCGCCGCCTGGAAACCCGGACCGCCCTTGAGCTCGCCGCGATTCGGGCTGAGGGCCGAAGGAATCGCCGAGTTCCTCTACGTGCTCGGGGGACACGAAGCGAACGACGTGGCGACCTTCGAGCGATTGAACACGCTCACAGGCACGTGGGTGGCGCTCCATCCCATGACCACCCCGCGAAACTACGCGGGAAGCGGAGTGCTGAGGGATACGATCTACGCCGTGGGAGGCTACAGGCCCGGCGCTGTACTCCAGTCCTCCGCGGAGAAGTACGACCCCGGCGCCGACGCGTGGGTGCCGATCGCGGACATGCCCATCGCCAACGCCGCCATGGCTTCTGCCGTCGTCGGGGACTCCCTCTACGTTTTCGGGGGCGATCGCGCGCCAAGCGCGACCTACCGGTACGATCCGGTCACCAATCAGTGGGCGCAGAGGAGCAGCGCGCCGCGTGCGCGGGTGCTCGGCGGCGCGGCGGCCCACAACGGGCTCATCTACCTCGTGGGCGGCCGTACGGGCGCCACGCCCATCCCTTCGGTGGACATCTATGATCCCGCGAACGACACCTGGAGCACCGGGCCGGATCTGCCGGTCGCACTGAGCCAGGTTGCGGTCGTGGAGTTCGCCGGCCGCATCTGGGTCATGGGCGGCGTTGACGCGAACGACCAGGCCAGCTCCGCGGTCTACTATCTGATACCCGGCCAGAACACCTGGACCACCTCGACCTCCCTCTCGCTGCCCGAGGCCTTCAGTCTGGCCGGGGCAGCCGTGGTCGGGCCCTGCCTCTACACGGCTGGCGGCCTCACGTCGTCAGGCGCCATCGCGTCCGTCTACACCCTCTGCTCCGGGAACTCGAACCTGGTGATCTACGCGCCCATGGCCATGCCCGCCTCGGCGGACTGGTTCTCCACCGGGATCGCCGTCCAGGAAGGCGACAGCGTCTGCATCCGCGTCAAGGGCGTCGCCAACATCGGCGACCCGGCGGTGCTGACCCACTGGGTGGGCCCCAACGGGGTGACGGTTCAAAGCTGTTGCGCGCCCTACCCCTTCAACCGCTTCGGCGTCGTGGGGCGCCTCTCCGGCGCGCAGGGCAACGTCTTCTGGGTCGGCAAGCACCACGGCTGCGAGGCGGGCGAGGCCATCGTGGCGGCTGCAAGCGGCGAGCTGCAGTTCCGACTCAACGACGACTTCGTCGCCGACAACACCGGCGTCTACCTGGTCGAGGTACACGTGCATCCCCGCGTGCCACGACTGACCGCCTTCCGCGAATACCCGGTCTTCGCCTTCGACCCTTCCCAGGACTGGTGGAACACCGGCATCGCGGTCAACATCGGGGAGCGGGTTTACGTGAACGCCGAGGGTCTCGTCTCGGTCGCAGGGGAGACACCGGAACTCCACCGAGTCGTTGATCCCGACGGAGTGACCCCGCAGCCGTGCTGCACGCCCTACCGCCAGTTCAACCGTTGGGCGCTGCTCGGTCGAATCAATGGCGCGGGCGCGCGCACGGAGGGCACCCAGCTCGGCAGCCTCCATGGCATCCAGCCGGGGGAGGCCTACGTGGCGCCGGCCACGGGCTTTCTGGAGCTGCGCCTCAACGACGACACCCTCGTGGACAACAGGGGCAGGCTCTTCATCAAGGTCATCGTGGCGCGTGACGTCTTGACCGGTGTTGTGGCGGTCGTGCCGATCCCGCGACCGGGTTCACGCGGTCTCTCTACAACAGTCTATCCGAATCCGTTCCGGTCAGGCGCGATGATCGAAGCTGACGTCAACCGTCCGGGCGAGGTTTCAGTGGATCTCTTCGACATCTCCGGGCGCTGGGTCCGCCACCTGGAGGCTTTCACCCCGGTTCCGGGAAAGGTCAAGCTGACCTGGGACGGGCGCGACCGGGGCGGATATCGGGTGCCCATGGGCACCTACTTCTACGTGGTCCACGCTGCGGGCCAGCAGGCGACCAGCAAGGCCGTGCTGATCGAGTAGCCAGCTTGGCGCCTGCAAACGCGAGGTGCGGTCCCACGCGGGCGGCCGAAGCCGGTTGACCAGGGGGACGCAACGGTGACGCCGCCCGCGCTCCGCACCCGTGAAGCCAACCAAGCCCGGGCGGCTTCCAGAGTGCGTGGGGCACCACGATGGGTCTTGCCGGCACTTGGCGCGCTGTCGGGCGCACTGCTCGGCGTGCTCATCGAGTGGGGGCTCGCCGTGCTCATGCGCAGGCCCCTGGGCGCCGCCGTCATTCTGGTTGGCTACCTCGCCGGCCGCGGCGCCGCTATCGGCTCGATCAGGTACAGCCGCCGGCGTGCGCGAATGCTTTCGCTTGCGGCGACGCTCCTGTGGGTTCCACTGGGATCCTACTGGGCGAACGCGCACTCCCTCCCCCACTCGATGCGGGCGCCAGGCGAGAGCGTGCGGCTGAGCTTCCCGCCCGAGAGTTTCCATGCCTTCGTGGACCACGCGATGGGGGACCTCGGTGGCGCTTATTGGGTCTTCGCGGCCATCGCCCTCTGGGTGAGCTGGCTCGCCGTGCCCTCAACGTGTCCACCCAAGCATGCTATCGCCTCAACGGGCGGGCCGGATGACGGGCGGTCGGTTCGGCGTCGCGCGAACGACCAAGGCTGGACGGGATGAACAGCCCTTCCGGTCAGCCGCTACGCCGTTGCCGCAAGCAACGCGGTTGGCGAGGGGCATGGGCGGGTTGCAGCGATAGACCCTCTGCCTGACCCGCCAAGCTGTGGTAGCCTGCCACTCGCAACGTTCCGCACGGGCAAACCGCGCAAGGAAGCACTCATGGAAGCGACGACGAAGGGCTTCGTAGTCACACCGTAGTGGATGGCACCTGTGAGGGGGCCCGGGTGCTCGTGCCCGGGCGGTCCACTTGGTTGCGCGAATGCATGCACCGTCGTCGCGCGGGTTGTAGAATCAGGCGCGTGCGCGTCGCCCCACCCCGCGGCCGCGCTCCCCCAACCCCATGTCCCCCATTCCCCGATCCCTGACCCTCGCCGCCGCCCTGGCGCTGGCGGCGCCTGCGCCGCTCGCCGTGCCCGCCGTGCCCGCCGCCGGTCCCGACAGCGGCGCCGAGCTCCTCGGCCGGCCCGCCCC
>JBBIHL010000101.1:0-9042 GCA_037447075.1 Candidatus Eiseniibacteriota bacterium
GCGCGCGGCGTCCACGCCGAGGAGGTGGTGCCGGCGCGGACCGATGCCGGCGCGGTGGGCGAGGACGACGCCCTGCGGCCCGACACCTCGCTTGACAAGCTCGCCGCGCTCAAGCCGGCCTTCCAGGACGACGGCAGCGTCACGGCGGGGAACGCCTGCCCCACCAGCGACGGCGCGTCGGCCCTGCTGGTGGCCTCCGACGCCGTGGTGCGCGAGCTGGGCCTGAAGCCGCTCGGGCGCTTCGTCTCCTACGCGGTGGGCGGGGTGGACCCCGCCGTGATGGGCGTGGGGCCGGTGGAGGCCGTGCCCGTGGCGCTCCGGCGCGCGGGACTCGCGCTCGAGCGGATGGACCGCATCGAGCTCAACGAGGCCTTCGCCGCGCAGGTGCTGGCCGTGGTGCGCCAGCTCGGGCTCCCCGAGGACCGGACCAACGTGAACGGCGGCGCCATCGCCCTGGGCCACCCGCTGGGCGCCACCGGGGCGAGGCTGGTGGGCACCCTGCTGCGCGAGCTGCGCCGCAGCGGCGGCCGCTACGGGCTGGCCACCCTGTGCGTGGGCGGGGGCATGGGGGCGGCGATGGTGGTGGAGGCCGCGGCGGCGTAGGCTGGCCGGGAGGGCCACACATGGGCGTCGTCGAGGTGATGGTGGCGGACGAGGTGGCGCGCGTCACGCTCAACCGGCCGCCGCTGAACGTGCTGGACCTGGCCGCGGCCCGCGAGCTGGGGGGCGTGCTCGAGCACGTCAAGCGGATGGGCCGCCTCTGCTGCGTGGTGCTGCGCGCCTCCGGCAAGGCGTTCTGCGCGGGCGTGGACGTGCGCGACCACCTCCCCGACCGCGGGGCCGACATGCTCCACGAGTTCCACCGCGCCTGCCGCCTGCTGCTCGACCTGGACGTGCCGGTGATCGCGGCCGTGCACGGGGCCGCCCTGGGCGGCGGCTGCGAGCTGACCCTGTGCTGCGACCTCGTGCTGGCCGCAGAGAGCGCGACGTTCGGCTTCCCCGAGATCAAGCTGGGCGTCTTCCCGCCGGTGGCGGCCGTGGGCCTGGCCCGCATCGCCGGCGCGCACCGGGCCAGCGAGCTGGTCCTCACCGGCCGCGTGCTCACGGCCGCCGAGGCCGAACGGGTGGGCCTGGTGAGCCGGGTGACGGCCGACGGCGAGCTGGAGGCCGCGGTGGACGGATTCACCCAGGCCTTCGTCACGCTCAGCGCCAGCGGGCTGCGCGCGGCCAAGCGGGCGCTGCGCCTGGGGCGCCCGCGCCCCGGCGCCGAGGAGATCGCGGCCGCCGAGCGCCTCTACCTGGACGAGCTGCTCCATCACCCCGACGCCATCGAGGGGCTGCAGTCGTTCCTGGAGAAGCGCCCGCCGCGCTGGGGGCGCCGCTAGCCCGGGTCATTCCGCGATGCCCCAGCTGCTCAACGCCGAGGTCGCGGAGCGCCTGGACGAGGTGGCGCAGCTGCTGGAGTCGCAGGGCGCCAATCCCTACCGCGTCCAGGCCTACCGGCGCGCGGCGGCCACCTTGCGCCGGCACCCGCAGCCGGTGGCGGAGCTCTTCGCCGCGCGCGGGGCGGAGGGACTGCGCGAGCTGCCCGGGATCGGCGAGACGCTGGCGCGCGCGATCGGCGACCTCCTGCGCACGGGGCGGCTGCCCATGCTGGAGCGCATCCGCAGCGAGGCCGACCCCGTCCGGCTCCTCGCCTCGGTGCCCGGCATCGGCCGGGTGCTGGCCGAGCGGCTGCACCGCGACCTGGGGATCAAGACGCTCGAAGAGCTGGAAGTGGCCGCGCACGACGGGCGCCTGGCGGAGCTGGAGGGCATCGGGGCGAAGAAGCTCGCCGGCATCCGCGAGATGCTGGCGAGCCGGCTGGAGCGCGTGCGGAGCCCGGCGCGGGAGCCCAAGGCGCCCGAGGCGGCGGGGGCGACGCCCGCGGAGCCTCCCGTGGAGGAGGTGCTCGACGTGGACCGCGAGTATCGCGAGAAGGCCGCGGCCGACCGGCTGCGCCGCATCGCGCCGCGACGCTTCAACCCCACGGGCGAGGCCTGGCTGCCGGTGCTCGAGACCGAGCGCGGCGCCCGCCGCTACACCGCGCTGTTCTCGAACACCGCGCGCGCCCACGAGCTGGGCAAGACGCGGGACTGGGTGGTGATCTACTACGACGGCGGCACGCGCGCCGAGCGGCAGTGCACGGTCATCACCTCCGAGCGCGGCGCGCTGGCCGGGCGGCGCATCGTGCGCGGGCGCGAGGCCGAGTGCGCGGCGCTCTACGGCGTGGCGCTGCCGGGCAAGGCCGGCCTGGGCGCGGCCAGCCCCGCCGCCTCGAGCCCCGCCCGGCCCCGCCGCAGCCGGAAGCTCGCCAGCCGCAGGCGACCCTAGACAGTGGGAAGGTCCCGGGCTAAGGTCCCGCCGTCGCGCTTCACCCGGTCATCCCCTCGACCGGCGGGGCGGCCTGCCCGACCCCCGCTCAGGAAAGGACACCGTCATGACCCAGAAGACCGCAACCGAGAAGGACATGTTCCTGCAGGCCTTCGAGCGCGAGTCTGCGACCACGCTCAAGCTCCTCAAGGCCTATCCGGCCAACAAGGGGGAGTTCAAGCCGCACGAGAAGTCCCGCACGGCCAAGGAGCTGGCCTGGACCTTCGTGACGGAGCAGGGGATGGTGGACATGGCGCTCAAGGGCAACATTGATTTCTCCCAGCCCACGCCCAAGGCGCCCCCCACCTACGCCGAGGCCGTGACGGCCTTCGAGAAGGCCTGCCGGGAAACCAGCACCAAGGTATCGAAGGCGAGCGAGGACGACCTTAACCGGCCGATGAAGTTCCCCGTCGGTCCGGGGAAGCTGGGCGACTTCCGGAGCGCCGACGTGATGTGGATGTCGCTCATGGATCAGATCCACCACCGCGGCCAGTTCTCGGTCTACCTGCGGATGGCGGGGGCCAAGGTCCCGTCGATCTACGGGCCCACGGCCGACGAGCCCTGGATGTAGCCCCGCGGCCGGGAGCACCGTGCCGACGCCGATCCACGCGGTTCCAGCCCTGCGGCCCGGGTCCTGCGACCCGGGCCCGGGCCGTTTCGGAGCGGACGGACGCTGCGGGGACCGGCGGGTGGATCGCTCCCCCCGCGTCCCCCCGTCCGTGCCCGCCGCTCTCTAGTGGGCAGCTGCCTGCAGTGCGGAATGCAGTTGGTGCCGGCCGAGCTGCCGGCCGCCAGCGGGGCCAGCGGGGCGTTCACGGTGCGGCTCTCCGGGGTAAGCGCGCCCGCCTGTCCCACGCACGGCCCCCAGCTCGGCGCCCTGGCGGGAGGCGGGGCATTCCAGGTCATCTCCTCCCTGTTCGCGAGGCGTGCGATCCCCACGGCCAAGGCGGCCGGCTTCTTCCGGCGCACCAACCGCTGCGGGAGCTGTGGGCGCTCGCTCGCAGAAGTCGCGACCCAGCCCGGCCGGCTGGAGAGCGCGGTGCCGGCCCCTCAAGCGCCGCGGCTCGCCGTGGCGATCGAGGGACCCCTGCTGGTATGCCCGGGATGCGGCACCCGCCAGCTGAGCATGGACGGCGGGACCATGCGCAGCGTGGGCAGCGCGCTCGCCGAAGCGCTCGGCGAGCTGGGGCTGATGCCGTAGGGGTGATTGCCGCTACCGCTCGCTACGCCGCCTTCTTCATCCCCCCGGCCGCTTCCTCGGCGGATTGGATCTTGGGCGTGAAGCGCGGCTTGCCCAGCCAGCGCACGGCCACCCAGGCTCCCAGTGCGCCGAAGACCAGCGAGAAGATGATGTCCCCCGGGCTCTCCTTGAGCATGCCGATGAACGCGAACACGCCCGCGTCGAGACGGAAGCCGATGTCGGGGCGCGTTTTGCTCAGCATGTAGGCGTAGAACACCACGTCCCCGAAGATCACGCCCGCCAGGGTGAGCGCCGCGCCCAGCACCTGCCCCATGCGGTCGAGCTTCCTGGCGCCCAGCTTGTAGCAGAAGGCGACCAGCAGCCCGATGCCCATCGCGACCAGGGCGTACATGCGCTGCGTCCAGATGGCGAGCAGCGCCCACATGCCGCCGCCCACGATGGCGGCGATCGCGGCATAGACCAGGCCCAGCGTATAGTTGGCGTCCTCCATCTCGTAGCGCTGCTGCGCCATCTGCCCCTGGGCCGCGTGGCGCTCGCGGCAGCCGGAGCACATGAACACCGGCACGCCCTCGAACAGCACGAAGCGGTCGGCGCGGGAGGTGGTGCACTCCTCGCAGCGACCCTGGAACGGCACCGTCCAGCGCGACACCGCCCCCACCAGCTTATCCACCCACTGGCGCACCTGGGCCGGCTTGGGGCGCCGCCAGGCGAACTCGTGGCTCCACACCAGCCCCCGCTCGGCCACCACCAGGTCGGGCAGCGTCAGCCCGCTCCACGAGAAGGTGGGGCGGTTGAAGTCCAGGCCCTCCGGCGCCAGCTTGGTGCCGGCGGCCGCCGGGGCCTTCTGGGGGCGCTCGGGCTTGATCTTCTTCCAGCCCGGCAGGGCCGCGAGCTCGTCGTCGCGACGCAGGTTCTCGCGCAGCACGTCCGCGCCCTCGATCATGGGGTAGCGGATCATCACGTACAGGCGCCGGCCGCGGTCGCCCCCCCAGCCCAGCTTGACCAGCCGCCCCTGCCAGGCGCCGGCCATCCACTCGTTGGGGTAGTTCCAGGCCTTCTGCGGAGAGTGGATGAAGCCCCACTCCTGGGCCCACTGCTTCCACTGGCTCTGTTCGAGGTATGACATGCGGCCTCCTGCTGCCGTGCGGTGCCTGCGGTTGAGCTGGGCCGGTCGGGTGAACCCCGGAGGCCGCCAGGGCGGGAGGCGGCAGGGCCCGGAACGCCCGCTCGCCGCCGGCCCGACCGCCGGCGCCGGAGGGGAGCGGCAATGGATTGGGGGAGTTATCGGCAGGTGCGCGAGGGGAGTTGAGCGCCGCCGGCGCCACGGCCGGGCGGCCGGACCGCGGCGGTGATCGGCAGGCCGAGCGGGGGAGTGCGGTCTTGCGATCCTCGCAGATACAGCCAAATCGCGCCATCAGATTGAAACGGAGCCCTCAGGTCCCACTGCATGCGGTAGCTGCGGGAGCCATGAAAGATTCGAAAAGCTGACCAGCTACGTCACAGTGGCGGTGTACAGTACCAGTACGGTACGCTACAGTACATACCTATAAGCGCCTGTAATAACAAGAGGTTGCAGCCCAATGGACGTGGTGCTGCCCAGTACGGTAGTACGGGAGTGGCAGGGAGGGGAAGGAGGGGTAGTATCCCCCCTCCACCCCCCGTCACTTGAAAGATTTGAAAGAGCGTGCTAAAGGAAGGGGCGGCCATCCTTGGCCAGGAGGCGAGCCTTGTGAGGAAGGCCTCGGCAAACCCCTACGTTCCCAACTTGCCCGTAAACCCCCGCTTGTTCGCCGGTCGGCGTCCAGCGCTCGAAGAGCTCCGCAGGAGTATCCAGGCCACTCGGGAGGGGCACCCGACCCATGTGTTCATCGAGGGGGAGTGGGGCATCGGCAAGACCTCGCTGCTCCAGAGAATCAAACCCGAGTTCCAGGCGAGCGGCCCGGTCGTTAAGGACGACGTCGCCTCGGAGAACCAGAGCGCGGAGTTCTTCGTTCCCGTCTTCCGTGAACTGCTGGGAGCAGCCGATCTGGGACCGGAGATCCTCGGGGCCGCCCAAGCGTTGGACCGACGAGCCGTCCGGCAGTCGTTGATGACCCTGTGGAGACGCCTGAGCGAGGACAAGGGTCTTCAGACCGTGGTCCTCATGCTCGACAATCTAGAGCGTGCACGTCCCGAGTTTCTGGCAGATGTCCGCGACCACTTCCAGCAACTAGGCGCCGATGGTGCGCGGTACATGCTCGTTTTCGCCGGCAAGGCACTTCCGGTTTCGAGCCGATCGGCATCCGACCCGCTTCGGCGCCTGTTCAAGCGCCTCCCCATCGGCCCGCTACAGGAAGATGAGAGTGTCGAAGCCATCCGGAAGCCCCTTGAGATCGGCTACGACCTATCCGTCTCTGAAGAAGCTGCCAGGCTGATTCACGAACGGGCCGGCGGGCACCCATTCTTCCTTACCCTGATCTGCCGGGAGTTGTTCGACCTAGCGGGGGGTAGAGGAGTCATCGACCGAAACTGGCTGACGAGAAGCTGGTCGGAGGTCGAGGAGCGACTCGCTGCGGCGAAATTCACCGATGAGTTCAAGAACCTGTCTGATGGGGAGAAAGACACGTTGCTCCGTGCCAGTCTCTTGGGGGACGAGTTCGAGCCCAAGGAGCTCCGCTCCGTCATCAGGACGTCGCTCGATACATACCTGCGCCGGCTTGTTCAGGACGGGCTGCTCCACCGGGGACCCAGCCACGGCACTTACGGGATCTACCACCCCCTCTTCCGAGCCTTCCTTCGGACCAGGGCACGCGAGCGGCGAATGAAGCCCTCCTTGCACCTTCGCGTGAGCGAAGCGCATCCGGTGCGAGGTCGAGAGGAGATCACGGAGCTCATCCGAAGGATCGCGATCAAGCGCCTGGACATCCTGGATCAACATTTCCGGGGGCGGGCGGTGAGCTATCTGGAGGATCTGGGACCTGCCGTGAGAGTCCGGATACTCATGGGGCATGATCCCGCGTGGTCGAAAACGCTCCGTTCGCTCGGCGAACTCGAGATGAAACTCAGAAACCGGATCGAGGTAAGGGCCTGGCCGGAGGCACAGGACAATCCCGTCCCCTGGCATCTCCGCGTGCTGCTCGGCGACCGCGAGGTGTGGGAGATCAGCCATTCCCTGGACGGAGTCGGAAAAAAACTGACGACGGGAACTGACCAGACCACCCGCCGGGAGGAATACCAGCACGATTTCGACCGATGGTGGGAGCGCAGCCGACGCGTCTTCCCATCCACCGGGTGAACTCGCGCGTTGACCGCACCTTCCTAATCGCCTTCCAGCATCCCCTCCTGGCGCAGCAGCGCGTCGAACCGCTGCAGCCCCGCCAGGTCCTCGGCCCCCAGCCGGTAGTGGAAGCGGCGCAGGTAGGCCTCCATCTCGTCGGGCCGCCAGCCCGGACCGGTCCACTGGCGCGCCATCGCCGGCAGATCGGCGAGCCCCGCCGCGAGCGAGGCGTCGAGGAAGGCGCGCAGCTCGGACTTGACCGCGTCGTCGAGCGCCGCGCGCACCGTCCACACCGCGTAGACGAAGGGCAGGCCTGTCCACTCCAGCCAGTCCTGCCCCAGGTCGAGCGTGAGCGTGAACCCCGGCGGGCGCTGGTTGCGCATGCGCATGGCGCCGTCGCCGATCATGAGCAGCGCGTCAGCCTGCGCGGGCTCCAGCCCGCGGATGAAGCGCACCCTCTTGAGCTCGCGGCGCACCTCGAGCAGCAGCCGCAGCAGCCGGCCGCTGGTCGAGGTCTCGGGCGTGATCGAGATCAGCGCGCCGCCCAGCGCTTCCGGCGCCCGTCGCGAGAAGAGCAGCACCGACTGCACCGGCCCGCGCGTGGAGACCCCCAGCGCCGGCGCCGGCGGCGGGGTTTCGCCCGGCTGCCAGCCGGGCAGCCCCAGGAGCTCGAAGCGGTCGGCCAGGCGCAGGTAATCGGCGCTGGCCATGAGCCCCAGGTCCACGCTGCCCGCCTCGGCCTCGCGGCCCAGGTCGCGCGGCACCAGGTTGCGCACCGCGAAGGGCGCGTCGCCCCACAGCGCGTAGAAGGGCGCGGCGTTGGCGTAGGGGATGCGGGCGGCGACGGTCGCGGTGGTGAGGCGCGCGGGGTTCATGAGCGAAGGAACATACAACGGAGCGCGAGGCGGCGTCGAGGCGTGCGGCGCTACCGGGCTCCCTCCACGGGCAGCCCACGCTCGATCCATTCACGGATGCCGCCGGCGAGCGACGCCACGTTCGTGTAGCCCATCTTCTGCACGTTGTCGCAGACCAGGGCGGTGCGGAACCCGCCGCCGCAGTAGAAGACGATGGGCGTGCCCTTGTCCGGGAAGACCTGCTCGATGTCGCGCTCCACCACCCCCTTGCCCAGGTGGACCGCGCCGGGGATGCGGTACTGCTCCCATTCGTGATCCTCGCGCGTATCCACCAGCACGAGCTTCTCGCCGGCCTTCACCCGGCGCAGGTACTCCTCGATGCCAAGCTCGCGGACGCGCGACTTGGCGTCGGCGACCAGGGCGAGAAACGCGGGCGAGTGGTGGTGGACGGGCATGGCTCCTAGGTCGCGGCGTGGCCGGGCGGCCGGCTACACGGCGACGGCGTGCTCCTTGACGGTGTGATAGAGCGCGTCGCGCTCGACCGGGGTCTTCCCGGCCTCGCGGATCAGGTGGACCATGCGCTCCTTGGCCATGCCGACCGGGCTGCGCGCCAGGGCCGCGTGCGCGATCTTCTCCACGCCGATGGTGCCGTCCAGGTCGCTGGCGCCGAAGTTGAGGGCGGCCGAGGCGGCGTCCTCGCCCAGCATCACCCAGTAGGCCTTGACGTGGGGCACGTTGTCGAACACCAGCCGCGACACCGCCACCGTCTTGAGGTCCTCGATGGCCGAGGCCTGGCGGCGCACGATTCCCGTCACGCCGGGCTGGAACGCCAGCGGGATGAAGGCCAGGAACCCGGGCGAGCGGTCCTGCAGCTCGCGCAGCTTGATGAGGTGCTCCACGCGCTCGGCACGGGTCTCGATGTGACCGTAGAGCAGGGTGCAGTTGGAGGGGATCCCCATGCGGTGGGCGATCTCGTGGATCTCGAGCCAGCGCTGCGCGCCGATCTTCTGGCGGAACAGCTCGCGCCGCACGCGCTCGCTGAACACCTCGGCCCCGCCGCCCGGCAGCGCGTCCAGCCCCGCCTCGCGCAGCCGCTCCAGCACCCAGCCGGCGTCCCGCTTGGTGAGCCGGCAGAAGAAATCAATCTCCACGGCGGTGTAGGCCTTCACCTGCAGGTCGGGCTTCACCGCCTTCACCGCCCGGACGACCTCCAGGTAGTCGTCGAAGCGCCACTTGTTGTGCAGGCCGCCCACGATGTGGATCTCGGTGATGTCCGGGTCCACGTGGGCGCGCACCTGGTCCAGGTCCATGGTGTAGGC
>JBBIHL010000102.1:0-8972 GCA_037447075.1 Candidatus Eiseniibacteriota bacterium
CAGGGCAAGGACCGCGTGCTGGCGCCCGCCCTGCGGCGCGCGCACCCGGCGCTGCCGGCGAGCCCGCCCCCGGCCGAACGCGGGGCGCTCTGGCGCCAGCTGGCCTTCGACGTGCAGCAGCGCTTCCTGCCTTCGCTGCTGCGCTACGAGGACCGCAACAGCATGGCGTTCTCCATCGAGACCCGGCTCCCCTTCCTGGACTACCGGCTGGTCGAGTTCGTCTTCGCGCTGCCCGACGAGCTCAAGCTGGGGCGAGGGGCCACCAAGGTCATCCTGCGCCGCGCGCTGGGCGACTCGCTGCCGGACCGCGTGCGCGTGCGCTCGGACAAGATGGGCTACGAGACCCCGGCCGACCGGTGGCTGCGCACCCGCTTTGCCGGCGAGGCGCGCCGCCGGCTGGAGCGGGAGGGGCCGCTCCACCACTACGTGTCCCGCCCCGCCCTGCTGGCGGAACTGGAGGCCTTCCTGGCGGGTAGGAGGGACATCGGGCTCCAGGTCTGGCGCTGGCTCAACCTGGAAGCGTGGCTGCGGCGCTTCGTCGCCCGCGACCCGCGCCTGAACGAGCGGCCCGAGCGGCCGGCCGGGGCCGGCGGCCACCGGTCCTACGAGGATGTGGCGGCGGGGCTCGCCTCGTGGACCTAGTGGTGCTCTCCGAGGTGCGCTGGGGGTATTTCCGCACGCGCAAGCAGTTCCTGCTCTCGCGGCTCCCGGAGCGCTGGCGCGTGTTCTTCGCCCAGCCTCCGGCGTCGGGGCCCGGCAATCCGTGGCGCGCGCGACGGGAAGGAGGAGTGACCTACTTCACGGTGCCGTTCCTCAAGCCCGGCACCCGGAGCGCCGCCTACAATCGCCTGATGGGTTCCCCGCGGGCGCGGCGTGCGGTCGAGGAGGTCGCCGATGCCTGGCTGCGCGCGCGCCTGCACGCGCTCGGCGTGGAGCGCCGGCCGGTCGTGATGGTGTCGAACATCTATGCCGCGCGCTCGCTGGCGCGGATGGAGCGGCGGCTGGCGGTCTACGACTTCAACGACAGCCCGTTCCAGTTCGACGGCGTCCCCGCCTGGGCCCAGGACTACTTCCGGCGCGCGCTCGCCGAGGCGGACCTGGTCTTCGCCGTGTCCGAGCACTACCGCCGCTGGCTGGCCGAGCGCACCGCGTGCGCCGTGGTCCCGCTGGGGAACGGCGTGGAGTTCGAGCGCTTCGCCCGGCCCGCCGCTGCGCCCCCCGCGCTGGCCTCCCTGCCCCGCCCGCGGGTAGGCTACGTCGGTCTGCTCTCGCACTTCCTCGACTTCGACCTGCTGGAGGAGCTGCGCCGCCGCCGCGGCCGCGGCACGCTGGTGCTGATCGGTCCCGAGACGCCGGCCACCCGCGAGCGCCTGGCCGGGTTCGCCCGGCGCGAGGGCGTGGTACGGATGGGACCGATGCCGTACGCCCAGGTGCCCGCCGCCCTTCAGGCGCTCGACGTGGGGCTCATCCCGTTCCGCGCGCAGGATCCCCACGTCGAAGGCATCAACCCGAACAAGGTCTACCAGTACCTCGCGGCGGGGCTGCCGGTGGTGACGACCCCGATCGGCGACCTCATGCCGCATCCCGAGGGCCTGTTCTTCGCCGCCGACCCCCCGGCCTTCCTGGCGGCGGTCGAGCGGGCGCTGGCGCTGCCGCCGGCTCCCGAGGCGCGGCGGGCGCTGGCGCGACCCTTCGACTGGGACGCGATCGCCGCGCGCATGGTGGCGGCGATCGAGGAGCGGCTCGTTCCTTGGGAGGGAGGGAGCTGAATGCCCCCGCGCAAGCCCGCGCGCACGCCCTCGCCGCCCAGGCCCGCGGCCGCCGGCTTCACGCTCACCGCGCCCTGGGTCGCGGCCATCCTGGGTCTGATGACAATCGTGTTCTTCAACGCGCTGGTGTTCGGAGGCAAGACCTTCGTCTCGCCCGACGCCAGCGCTCCGCTGGGCTTCGTGCGGGTGGGGGAGCAGTCCCTCTACCGGGAGCACGTCTACCCGCTGTGGAACCCCTACGTGTTCCTGGGAATGCCGTCCTTCGCCAGCCTGGCCTACAACCCCCTCATCTACCCGCCGGACTGGCCGGTCGCGGTGCTGCAGCGCCTGCTGCCCCTCCCGGACATGACCTGGCTGCTCCTCTACTACTTCCTGGCCGGTCTCTTCACCTACGGGCTGGCGCGCGAGTGGGGGGCCCGGCCGGAGGGGGCGCTGCTGGCGGGTGTCGCCTTCGCCTTCACGCCCAACCTGGTGGCCGTGGGCTCCCACGGCCACGGCAGCCAGCTGGTGGATTCCGCCTACGTCCCGCTGCTCCTGTGGCTCGCCGCGCGCTGCCTGCGCCGCGGCGGCGCGGAGAACCTGGGCTTCCTGGCCCTGGCGGGCGGCTTCCAGCTGCTGCGCGGGCACTTCCAGATCGCCTACTACACGTGGCTCGCGCTCGGCGTCTACCTGCTGGCGGAAGTCCTGCTCGTGCCGCGCGCCGCCGCCGAGGCCCGCCGCACCTGGGGCCGCGCCGGGGCCGTGCTGGGCGCCCTGGCGCTCGCGCTGGCCCTCGCCAGCTTCCTCTTCCTCCCGCTGCGCGAGTACAACCGCCTTTCCATCCGCGGGGGCGGCGCGGGTGGGGGGGTCGGCATGGACTACGCGACCTCGTGGTCCATGGCGCCGCGGGAGCTGTGGGGCTTCATCGTCCCCAATGCCGTGGGATTCGGCGGCGCGACCTACTGGGGCGCGATGCCCTTCACGGACTACCCGCACTACGTGGGGGTGGTGGCCGCGTCCCTCGCCCCGTTCGCCTTCCTCGCCAACGGCGCGGCCCGCGTCGCCGCGCTCGCCCTCGCGCTGCTGGCGGTGCTCGTGGGGTTCGGCAGGCACTTCCCCCTCTACCAGGTGCTCTACGACCACCTGCCCTACTTCAAGAACTTCCGCATTCCCGTCATGATCCTGGTGCTGTTCCAGCTGGCGGTGGCGGCGGCCGTGGGCTGGGGGTGGACCCAGCTGCTCGCCACGGGCGCCAGGCGCGACGCCCTGACCGGTCGCCTGCTCGCGGGGCTCGCCCTGGCGCTCGGCGTGATGGAGGCGCTCGGACTCTTCGGGCAGGGGCTGCTCCACGATCCCTACGTCCGGGCGGCCGTGGCGGCCCGCCGGGGCTTGTCGCGCGAATTCGCCGAGTACGCCTTCCAGGCCACCGTCTCGGACCTGGCGCGCGGCGCGTTGCTCGGGCTCCTCACGCTCGGGCTGGCCGCGGCGGCGCGCCGCCGGGTGATCGCGCCAGCGCTGGCGAGCGCCGGCGTGCTCGTCCTGCTGGCGGTGGACGTGTGGCCGGTGAGCCATCGCGTCATGGAACCCACGGTGGGCCCGGTGGCCGCACGGGGCGCCCAGGCCGACCGCGACGAGGCGGTGCGCTTCCTGGAGTCGGTCCGGGACTCCGGCCTCTTCCGGGTGGCGCACCTGCTGCCCAGCCCCGAGACCGGGCACCTGTTCCAGGTCGCCGATCAGACGGGGAACCGCCTGGCGGGGTTCCGCATCGCGAGCCTGACGGGCTATCATGCGGCCAAGCCCAAGCTGTGGCAGGACGCCTACGACGCCGGCCTGTTCGACGACTTCGCCTACCTGAGCCTGCTCAACGTCCGCTACCTCCTCACCGACCGGCCGTTGCCGGAGACCCCGCCCTTCCTTCGCAAGGTCCAGGAGGGCCAGGGGGCGATCTACGAGAACCCGCTGGCGCTGCCGCGCGCCACCCTCGTCTACCGCGCACGGGTGGTGCCCGACCCCGCGGCCCTGCTCGACAGCCTGCGCTCCCCGCTCCGCGACTTCGCGGGCGAGTGCCTGCTCGACCGCGAGCCCGGCGTGGCGCCGGGTCCGCCCGGGGCGGGACGCGTGCGGGTGACCCGCTACGGGCTCCACGAGGTCGCGCTGGAGGTGGAGACGCCGAGCCCGGCCCTGGTGCGCCTGGCCGATCTCTACTATCCGGCGTGGCGGGTCGAGGTGGACGGCCGGCCGGCCCCCCTGCTGCGTGCCGACTTCCTGCTGCGCGCCGTGGCCGTGCCGGCGGGCCGCCACCGGGTGCGCTTCCATTTCGTGGATGCGTCGCTGGGCCGCGGCGTCCTCGTCTCCGCCCTGGCTCTGCTCGTCTCGCTGTCGCTGGTGGGCTTCGGCCTGGCGCGCCGGCGCCGGAGCGCGTAGGCCATGGACAAGCTGGTGATCATCCCCACCTACAACGAGCGCGACAACATCGGTCCCCTGCTGGACCGCCTGCTGGAGCTGCCGCACGACCTCGAGATGCTGGTGGTGGACGACCGCTCGCCCGACGGCACCGCCGAGCTGGTGCGCGGGAAGATGGCGGGGCAGCCGCGCATCCATCTCATCGAGCGGGACGGCAAGCAGGGCCTGGGCTCGGCCTACCGGGAAGGCTTTCGCTACGCGCTGCAGAACGGGGCCCGCTACATCTTCGAGATGGACGCCGACTTCTCCCACGATCCGGCCAGCATCGGCGAGCTGCTGGCCGCGGCCGCCGACGCCGACGTGGTGCTGGGGTCCCGCTACCTCCACGGCGTCCGGGTGGTCAACTGGCCGCTCAAGCGCCTGATCCTCTCGCGCGCCGCGAACGTCTACACCCGCGTGATCACCGGCCTGCCGGTGAACGACGCCACCGGGGGGTTCAAGTGCTTCCGGCGCGAGGCGCTGGAAGGCATCCGCCTGGACCGGGTACACTCGGATGGCTATGCGTTCCAGATCGAGGTCACCTTCAAGTGCTGGAAGCGCGGCTTCCGCATCAAGGAGGTGCCCATCGTCTTCGTGGACCGGCGGGCCGGGGTGTCGAAGATGAACCGGCGCATCATCTGGGAGGCCGCCTGGCTGGTGTGGCGGTTGCGGCTGATGCAGCTGCTCCGCCGCGGGGAGTGACCCGGGTGCGCGGGTGGCTCGCCTGCGCCGCGCTGTGTCTGGCGGCCGCCCCCGCGGCCGCCCAGGGGCGCTGGGAGACCTTCGTGCGCCCCGGCGACTACACCGCCCTGGAAGCCGACTCCGCCTCGATCTGGCTGGCGTCGGTGGAGGCCGGGCTGCTCCGGTTCGATCCCGCCACCACCCGCTTCGAGTTCTTCAACCGCCTGCCCAACCAGCTCATCTCGAACGAGCTCACGGCGCTGGCCTTCGACGGCAGCGGCCGGCTGTGGGTGGGCACGCTCGCCTCGGGGGTCAGCGTGCGGTCGGCCGACGGGGCCTCGTGGCGCCTGGTCTCGCGGCTCGACCAGCTCCCTTCGGACAGCGTCACCGCCCTGGCCCCCGACGGGGACAACCTGTGGATCGGGACGCGCGCGGGGCTGGCGTTCTGGAACGGCAGCGGCGACGGCTCGGTGGACGCCTTCTGGCCCAACGAGGACGAGGCCCCCTTCGCCAGCAACTTCGTGAACGACGTGGTGGTGGTGGACACCACGGTGTGGGTTGCGACCGCGGCGGGGGTCTACCGCAACTCCGCTGTGAGGGCGGGGAGCTGGACCGCAGTGAACGCGGGGCTGCCGTCGCTGGACGTGCGCTCCCTGGGGGCGCTGGCGGACACCCTGTTCGCCGTCTCGGCCGGCCAGGTCTATCGCGGCGGCGAGACCGGCTCCTGGAGCGATGCGGCGATCCCCTCGCCCGCGGCGCGGCTGCGCGGCCAGCGCGGGCGGCTGCTGGCGAGCTCCGCCGGGGGCATCTTCCGCCGGGAGGGCGCCGGCTGGCTTTTCATGCCGCACCTGCGCCCCCCGGGGGTGCCGCCCGGCCCCGGCGGCGTGGTGCTGGTGGATCGCGACGGGGTGGCGTGGTCGGCCAACCCTGGGGGGCTGTGGCGCAACGTCTCGGTGACCGAGCCCGACAGCCTCTACTGGCGCAACTACGTGCCGAACGCCCCGGTGGGGAACAACTTCGTGAACGTGCTGGTGGACGGGGATCGCATCTATGCGACCGTCGACGGAACGGGAGTGACGCGCTTCGACGGCGCGACCTGGACCAACTGGACCGCGCCGTGCCCGGGCTGCCCCGACGGGTTCCTGAACCCCTACCAGGGCGTGGGGGGGCTGGTGGACGCGGGCGGCCGCAAGTGGATCGGGTTCTGGTCCAGCGTGCTGGAGCGCTTCGACGACCGAGGCCCGGCCCCCGTCTTCACCCACCTCTGGCCCCAGCCGGCGGACCCGGAGAGCCTCAAGCACACCTGGTCGTGGGCGACCTGCGTGGACTCCTCCCGGCGCGTCTGGATCGGCAACGACACGCCGTCGCTGGGCTTCATCGAGCCCATCGGCCTGGACCTCTATTCCCCCGACACCTTCGTAGCAAACTACCAGACCAACAACAGCGCCCTGCGCGGCAACCAGATCCGCGCCCTCACGGTGGACCGCTTCGGGAACGTCTGGGTGGGCTACGCCGGCAAGGGCGTGGACGTGTTCAACGCGGCCACGGGTCCGACTCCGGGCAACATCAACGTGGTGATCGCCGAGAGCGACCCCTTCCCCGACGTGTTCGGGCTGGTGGCCAACGGCGACGACCTGTGGGTGATGACCACCGCCACGCTGGAGCGGTGGAGCATCCTCACGGGCCAGCGCGTGTTCGAGGCGCGGCTGCCGGCCGCCCCGGCCAACAAGCTCGCCGTCCACCCGCTCGACGTGGACGCCCGCGGGGACGCCTGGGTGGCCACCCAGGGCGGGCTCTACCGCTACCTGCGCGACCGCAGCGACTCCACCCTCTACACCAAGGCGAATTACCCGCTGGTGGGTGACGAGGTGCGCGGGGTGGTGGCGGACCGCGCCCGCGACGCCCTGTGGATCGCGACCACCACCGGCCTCAACCGCTTCGAGCCCCGCTACGCGCCGCCTCCCCCGCCCCCGCTCCCCTCGCTCGCCGTCACCCTCTTTCCCAACCCCGCGCGCCTGACGGAGGGCGGCATCCGGCTGCGGCTCCTGGGCAACGCCTCGAGCTACGTCGGGGCGATCTACGACCTGCGTGGCCGCCGGGTGCGGCGCTTTGCCACCTCGCAGGGCGGCACCCTCTGGGACGGCCGCGACGACGAGGGCCACCGCGTGGCGCCCGGGGTGTACTTCGTGCGGGTGGAAGCCGGCGGGCGCGTGGCCAAGGCGCGCGTGGTGCTGCTTCGTTGAGCAAAGCGCTCGCGGCGCGCTGGCTGCCCGGGCCGCCGCCGCGGTGGCAGGAGCTGCTGGAGGGCGATCCCAACGCCAGCTTCGCGCATGCGGCCGGGTTCGTCCGGACGCTGGCCGAGGTCCTGCCGGGCCACGAGGCCCGCTTCCTGGGGGTGGAGGAGAACGGGGAGCTCCAGGGCGGGATGGCGCTGCTGGTCGAGCGCCGTGGGGCCTGGAGCTGGTGGCGCGCCATGCCCTTCCTGCTGCCGGGGGCGCCCCTGGCGCGTCCCGGGCGCCACGCCCTGGTGGACGCGGCCTGCGCGCGCGCCCTCGATGAGGCGCTTCGGGGCAGCCGCGCGCTGGGGGGCGAGTGGGTGGGCTATCGCCCCTGGGGCGAGCCGCTCGTCGGCGCGCTCGCGGCCGTTCCGGGGGAGACCCGCACCTTCACCGCCTTCCGCGTGGACCTGTCCCGGGGGCTCGAGGCGGCGCGCGCGCGCATGGACCGCGAGACGCGGCGGGGCATCCTCCGGATCCACGAACGGGGCCTGCGCGTGGGCCCCGAGGCCGCCGCGCTGGAGGAGGGCTACGCGCTCCACCGCGCGCAGGCGCGGGCCTGGCCCGGTCACCGTCCGATTCCCCTGGAGCTGGCGCGCCGCCTGCTCGCGCTGGAAGGCTGCGCCTTCCTGGCGGCCCGCCAGGGAGACACCCTGGCGGCCGGGGTGCTCGCCCTGGCCGCGCGGCAGGAAGCCTTCGTGTGGTGGAGCGGGGCGCGGCCCGAGACGCGCGCGAGCCACGCCTACGCCGCGCTGCTGTGGGGAGCGGCGCAGTGGGCCGCCGCCCGGGGCTGCCGCAGCCTCAACCTGGGGGCGAGCGCCGGAAGGGAGCCGGTGGAGGTCTTCAAGCTGGGCCTGGGTGCCACGCCCTTCGACTACCCGGTGCGCTGGCTGGCGCCGCCCCGGCCGGGGGTGGTCGCGCGGGCGTACCTGGTCGCGCAGGCGTGGCGGCGGCGCGGCCGCCATCGGGGTCGCCCCGCGTGAGGATCGCCTGCCTGTCCAACGCCTCCGTCGCGCACACCGCGCGCTGGGTGAGCTACTTCCGCGCGCGGGGGCACGAGGTCCGGCTGTTCTCCCTGGAACCGGGGCCGCCCGAGCTGCACGCGGTCGCCCTGCCGCGGGCCCCGCTGCCCGGAGCGCTGCGCTACCCCCTGGCGCTGCCGGCGCTGCGGCGCGGGCTCGACCGTTTCGCTCCCGACTTGGTGGACGCCCACTACGTTCCCAACTACGGGCTGCTCGGCGCGCTCGCCGGGCGGCATCCGCTCTCGGTGACGGCCTGGGGGAGCGACCTGCTGGTGGCGGGAGGCCCCGATCCCTGGCGGCGGCGGCGCACGCGCTGGGTGCTGGAGCGCGCCGACCTGGTGCTGGCCGACGCCGAGAACCTGGGCCGTGCGGCCCGCGCGCTGGGGGCATCGGAAGGGCGCGTGCGGGTGATCCCCTGGGGCGTGGACCTGGAGCTCTGGAAGCCGGCGGCGGCGCGGGATCCGGGACTGCTGGTGAGCGCGCGCATGCACGAGGACGTCTACGACCTGCCCACCGTGCTGCGCGCCGCGGCCCCGACCCTGCGGGCGAGGACGGAGACGCGACTGGTGGTGGCGGGCGAGGGCCGGCGCCGGGGCGCGCTGGAGGCGCTGGCGCGCCGGCTGCTGCCCGCCGGGCGCTATGAATTCGTGGGCCGGCTGGGCGCGGAGGGGCTGGCCGCGCTGCTGGGGCGCGCCCAGCTCTATCTCTCCGCCTCGCGCAGCGACTCCACGTCGCTCTCCCTGCTCGAGGCGATGGCGGCCGGGGCGGTCCCGGTGGTGAGCGACCTGGAGGGGAACCGCGAG
>JBBIHL010000103.1:0-4301 GCA_037447075.1 Candidatus Eiseniibacteriota bacterium
CGCCCCGGCCGGCGTCGCCGCTCGGCCCCTGCGTGGACGCCCGGCGGGCGCGCGGGTATCCTGCGGCTCCCGCGTCGCGCCCTGGGCGGCGCGGCCTTCCATGGCCCATCCGGACCTGTTCCCCTCCGACTTCCTCTGGGGCGCGGCCACCTCGGCCTATCAGGTTGAAGGCTCGCCGCTCGCTGACGGGGCCGGGCCGAGCATCTGGCACCGCTTCTCGCACACGCCGGGACGCACCCTGAACGGCGACACCGGCGACGTGGCCTGCGACCACTACCGCCGCTGGGTCGAGGACGTGGAGCTCATGGCCGCCCTGGGCCTCAACGCCTACCGCTTCAGCATCGCCTGGGGTCGGGTGTTGCCCGAGGGCCGCGGTCGCGTGAACGCGGCGGGTCTGGACTTCTACTCCCGGCTGGCCGACCGCCTGCTGGGGCGAGGCATCCGCCCCGCCGCCACCCTCTACCACTGGGACCTGCCCGCCGCGCTGGACGACCTGGGCGGCTGGCTCCATCCCGATGCCCCGCGCTGGTTCGCGGACTACGCGCGCGTGGCGTTCCGGGCGCTCGGCGACCGGGTCACGTTGTGGATGACGATCAACGAGCCGTGGGTGGTGGCCGACGGCGGCTACCTGCACGGGGTGCTGGCGCCGGGGCGCCGCAGCGTGGCCGAGGCGCCGGTAGCCTCCCATCACCTGCTGCGCGCCCACGCCGAGGCGGTGCGGGCGTTCCGCGCCGAGGGGCGTGGCCAGATCGGGCTGGTCGTCAACCTGGAGCCCAAGGACCCCGCGTCCTCCGCACCCGAGGACCTGGCCGCGGCCGAGCGTGCCGACGCCTACATGAACCGCTACTACCTGGACCCGGTGTTCCTGGGCCGCTACCCGCCGGAGCTGCGCGCGGTCTTCGGCGCGGCCTGGCCCGACTTCGCCGAGGCCGACGTGCGGCCGATCCGGGAGCCCATGGACTTCCTGGGGGTGAACTACTACACCCGCGGCGTGATGCGGCACGACGACGCGGCGCCTCCGCTGCGCGCCTCGCACGTGCGGCAGGCGGGGAGCGAGTACACCGACACGGGCTGGGAAGTGCATCCGGCGAGCTTCACGCGGGCGCTCCTTTGGGTGAAGCAGCGCTACGGCGACATCCCGATCGTCGTGACCGAGAACGGAGCGGCCTACCCGGACCCGCCGGTGGCCGCGGGCGGGCGCGTGGACGATCCCCGGCGGGTCCGCTACCTCTACCACCACCTGCGGGCGGCCCGGGAGGCCCGGGAGCGCGGGGTGGACCTGCGCGGCTTCTTCGCCTGGTCCCTGCTCGACAACTTCGAGTGGCACAGCGGCTACTCCAGGCGCTTCGGCCTGGTGCACGTGGACTACCGGACCCAGCGGCGCACCGTCAAGGCGAGCGGGGAGTTCTACCGGGAGGTCATCCGCAGCCGCGGCGCCGTGCTCGACCAGGCCCCGCCGCCCGCCACGCGCTGAACGGCCGCGGGCCGCCCGCGCCGGTCAGGGTCGCAGCAGCACCCGCGCGGGCAGCCGGCGCACCACCACCACGCCGCCGGGCCCGACCGGCGCCGGCGCTCCGTTCACGGAGGCGCGGCGCCAGGGGCGCGCGGCCCGAGCGCTCACCACGATGCCGCCGCGCGGGACGCGCAGGCCGGAGGCGATCTCCGCCTCGACCGTATCTCCCCGCGCCCGCAGGGTGAAGCCCAGCCGGCCGTAGGGCGTGGGGAGGTCGCGGACCGTGACTCCCGAGGTTCCGGCGAGCCAGCCCCACGGGACGCCCGCGCCCACCACCAGGGACGAGTCCGCCTCCCGGGCGTAGGCGAGCAGGTCGAGCGTCGAGCGCACGAAGTCGGAACCCACCCAGGTGTGCGGAAGGTCGCCCAGGAAGGCCGGCGCCCGCGCGTCGCTGCGGACCACCTCCGGCCACTGCGCCCAGCCGGGGGGGCGGCGATGGCGCATGAAGAACTCCAGCAGCTCGGCCCCGCGCTCGCGCCAGCCCAGCCGCGCGAAGGCGCCGATGGCGCGCATCTCGTAGGGCGTGAAGGCCTCCCATTCCGCCCGCCCGTCCCGGCGGTCCCGGAAGAAGCGCCAGTAGCGCTCGAAGGTCCGCTCCAGCGACCGCGGCGGCAGCAGCGCGCCGGCCTGGACCGGGTCCAGGGCGATGGTGGTGGAGGTGGCGTCGAAGTCGCCCAGGTCGGCGCAGCCCGGCAGGTAATCGATCCGGTGCGCCGCCATGGCCGCCGCCAGCGAGGCCCCGAGCTCCCGCCCGAATCCGTCGCGCACCGCCGCCCACCGCGCCTGCTCCGCCCGCCGCCCCAGCGCCCCGGCCAGGTAGGCGGCGTCCTTGAACCCGCGCAGGGCGAAGAGGTCGTCCCAGTAGGAGTGCATCGGCTTGGCGGAGTAGCCCTCGTGGCTGATCGAGGGCGGGAGCAGCCCGAAGAAGTGTCGCTTCCCCGCGGCGCGGAACTCGGCGGTGCGGCGCTCCTGGCGCAGCGAGTCCAGGTAGGCGGCGGCCCGCGCTACCCGCGGCCACAGCGCCTCCGCCCGGCCGCGGTCGCCCGTGTAGCGGAGATACTCCGCCACCAGGAAGATGAACTCCCCGCTGCTGTCGTGCTCGGGCACCGGGTCGGCCCCGCGGGCGTCCACGCAGCAGGGCAGCTTGCCGCTGGCGTACTGGTGGGGGGCGAACCACTCGATGAAGTCGCGCACCGCCTCGGGGTGTCCCAGGCGCAGCAGCGCCGAGGAGGTGAGCGCGCCGTCCCGGATCCAGGAGCGCTCGTAGGAGCGCGAGCCCGGCTGGATGGAGGGGCCGTCGCGGTTCACCAGGACGTAGGCGAGCTGGGCCTTCAGGGTCCGCGCCACGGCGGAGTCGGGCAGGTCCACGGTGACGCGCGAGAGGCGCTCCGCCCACTCGCGCCGGCTGGACTCCTGGGCGCCCTCCACGAAGCGTCTCACCGCGGACGCATCCGGCCCGACCGGCGGCCGATCCGGGGACGCATGCAGGGGGACGAGCAGGTCCACCTCGCGCTCCTCGCCCGGCGCCAGGTCGAGGGGATAGGCCCAGGCGCCCGAGGCGTGCTCGAAGGGGTCGCTCACGCGGCGGCGCGCCGGGAGGCGGCCGCGGCGGAGCTGCTCCACCACGTCGCCCTGGTCGAACGTCGCGGCGCCGAAGCCGGCCGGCGGGGTCAGGCTGAAGACCACGCGGTCGCGGTTGACGCGCGCCGTCCGCCCCGCGCCGGCCAGCTCGCGGATGGGCGCCACGCCGCCGGGAGTGTTCAGGAACTGGGAGGGGGGATTGACCTGGAAGGGCCGCAGCGCCAGGAACAGCGTCGCGCGCAGCCGGCGCGCGTCCCGGTTGCGGACGCGATAGCGCGCCACCACCGACGAGGATCCGGGCGAGCCCGTGGCGAACGCGGTCACGGTCAGCTCCAGGCGGCCGCAGCGCCACCGCACCGAGGGGATCGGCAGGCAGCCCTGCTCGAGCCGCTGCTCGGTGCGGGCGTCGCTCCAGCTCACCAGCCGGCCCCGCGCGTAAAGGAACGGCTCCACCGAGAAGCTCGCCTTCCCCGTCTCGAGCATGCCGTCCTCGCTCAGCAGGGCCTCGCGCGCGTCGCCGTCCGCTCCCACCACGGTCCAGTAGACCTGCTGGCCGGAGAGGCCGCGCGGATAGGCGCCGGGTGGAGCCTCGCGGGCGATGGCCTGGAAGAAGCCCGCGAGCGAGGCCGACCATTCGAGCGGCTGCACGGTCACCTCGCGGATGCCCCATGCCCGGCGCGCCGCGCCCGGGCGGCCCCGCAGCCGCAGGTAGCGGCCCTCCGACTCGGGCAGGAAGAGGGGATCGCGCCCGCCGTCGCTCCCGAGCACCTCGCGCAGCGGGCGCCAGCCGCGGCCGTCCCGCGACACGTCCACCCGGTAGTCCCGGGCGTGCCGCCCGGCCACCCAGTCCACCACCAGCCCGCCGAACTCCCGCTCGGCGCCCAGGTCGAGCAGGAGCCAGGGGCGCGGGTCGCCCGGGGCGGACTCCCAGGAGGTGGCCGGGTCGCCGTCCACCGCCCGCTCCGGGCGCCGGCCGGCACGGGCCGAGGAGGCGTGCGCCCGCAGGGGTCGTGCGCTGGTGTCGGGCGGGGGCAGCGGCCGGAGCTCCAGCTCGTCCAGCCAGACCGTGCCCGCGCCGCCGCTGCCGGCCGTGACGGCGAACTCGATCGCGGCCACCCGCCGGATCTCGCCGCCCCCTCGGGGCCCCCAGGCGAACCGGACCTGGCGGCGCTTGACGCGCACCTCCTGCCACTCCGCGGGGAAGCGG
>JBBIHL010000103.1:4318-6605 GCA_037447075.1 Candidatus Eiseniibacteriota bacterium
CGCCGGTGGAATCGATCAGCTTGAACTCCAGGTTGTTGGGCGGCGCCTCGCCCCGGATGAGGAAGGAGAACTCGTAGTTCTCGGGCAGCTCGAGCGCGTGGTCCTTGTGCACCACCGCGTAGCCGCCGCCGCCCAGGAAGCGGAAGTCCAGGCGCAGGGCGCGTCCCTGCCGCCCCGCGTCGGTGCCGATCCGCAGCTCCACCCCGTCGGCGGGATGGGCCGTCCATCCCTGCGCGCTCTCGAAGCCGTCCAGGCGCACCGCCGGGGGCGCGGCGGCCAGGGCCGCCGCCAGGGCGAGGCACAGCGCCGGCATCGCGGGTCAGCCCTTCACGCCGCCCATCATGATGCCGCGGAGGTAGGCGCGCTGCAGCGCCAGGAACACGAGCAGGGCCGGCAGGGTGGTGAGCACCGACCCCGCCATCATCAGCTCGGTGTCCTGCACGTGCTCGCCCACCAGGTTGGCGAGCGCCACCGGCAGGGTGTAGCGCGCCTGCTCGCTCAGCACGATGAGCGGCCACATGAAGTCGTTCCACGCCCCCAGAAAGGTGAATACCGCCAGCGTGGCCAGGATGGGGCGCAGGAGGGGGAGCACCACGGTGCGGTAGATGCGCAGCTCGCCGGCGCCGTCCATGCGGGCGGCGTCCAGCAGGTCGTCGGGGATGCCCAGCGCGTACTGGCGGACCATGAAGATGCCGAAGACCGTGGCCATGAACGGGACCACGGCTCCCATCAGGGTGTTGACCAGCCCCAGGGCGCGCAGCATCAGGAACAGCGGCAGCATCCCGACCTGGGCCGGGATCACCAGCGCGCCCAGCAGGGCGTGGAACAACCGCTCGCGGCCGGCGAAGCGCAGCTTGGCGAAGGCGTAGCCCGCCATGGAATTGAGCAGCAGCGAGAGCAGGGTGGCGAGCCCGGCGACGAACGCGCTGTTGAGCAGGTGGCGCGCCAGGTCGAGGCGGGTGAACAGCGCGGCGTAGTGCTCGAAGGTCGCGACCCGCGGCAGCAGCCGAGGCGGGTAGGAGTTGGCCTCGCCGGCCGGCATGAGCGACGCCGAGACCATCCACAGCAGCGGCGTCAGCGTGAGCAGCGCGCCCGCGAGCAGCGTCGCGTTCAGCGCCGCGGTGGAGAGGGCGCGTCTCACGCCCGCCGCTCCCGCTGCAGCCGCATCTGGAGCACGGTCCCGAGCAGCATGATCACGAAGAGCACGAAGGCGATGGCGGCCGCCATCCCCATGCGCCACCAGCGGAAGCCCTCCTCGTACATGAGCAGCACCAGGGTCGTGGTGCTCCGCAGCGGCCCTCCCTGGGTCATCACGTAGGGCTCGGCGAAGAGCTGGAAATGGCCGAGCATGGTGATGACGCCCACGAACAGGAAGGTGGGCGCCAGGCCCGGCAGGGTCACGTGCCGGAAGCGGCGCCAGGCGCCGGCGCCGTCGAGGTGGGCGGCCTCGTAGAGCTCCTGGGGGATGGCCTCGAGCCCGGCGATGAAGATGAGCATGTTGTAGCCGAAGTTCTTCCACACCGCGAGCAGGATGATGGCGGGCATGGCCCAGCGCGGGTCGCCGAGCCAGTCCACCGCGGGCAGACCCAGCGCCCCCAGCCCGTAGTTCAGCAGCCCGTAGCGCGGGTGGTAGAGGTAGCGCCAGACGATGGCGACCGCCACCAGCGTGGTCACCACCGGGGCGAAGAACACGGAGCGGAACAGCCCCGGCCACCGCACCCGCCGGGCGTTGAGCAGCAGGGCGGCCCCGAGCGAGACCAGCACCGACAGCGGGCCGCCCGCGAGCACGAAGTAGAGGCTGTTGCCCAGCGCCTTCCAGAACAGCGGGCTGGAGAGGACCTGGACGTAGTTGCCGAGGCCCAGGAAGCGCGCGTTCCCCGGGGCGCCGATGGCGTAGAGGTCGAAGTCGGTGAGGCTCAGCAGCAGCCCGGCCGCCACCGGCACGGCGAAGAACAGGCCGATCAGGCCCAGCGCCGGGGTCACGAACAGCCACGCCGCCGGGAAGCGGCGCGCCGGCCCGGTCCTCACCGCGCCCCCGTCACCGGCGCGCTCGCGCGGCGCCGCGCCAGCAGCCAGCGTCGCTTCTCGAGGATGCGGTCCACGTCGCGGTCCAGGCTGGCGAGCAGGGAGTCGGGGGAGCCGCCTCCGAGCACCGCGGCCTCGGCCTTCTCCTGGAGCTTGAGCGAGATCTGCTCCCACTCGGGGATCTTGGGGGTGGGAACCGCACGCTGCAGCTGCTCCCAGAATGCGCCCAGGTTGGGATCGCCCTGCAGGGCGGGGTCACGCC
>JBBIHL010000103.1:6633-8918 GCA_037447075.1 Candidatus Eiseniibacteriota bacterium
GCCGGCAGGTCCCCGGTGAGCCGGTAGAAGCGGACCTGCTGCTCGGGACGGGAGAGGAACTCCACCAGCTTCCAGGCCTCGGCCTGGCGGCGGGAGGCGCGGAAGAGGACGAGGCTCGACCCGCCCGCCACCGAGAGGCCGGAGGCCGCCCCGGAGGGGCCGGGCAGCGGGGCGACCGCCCACGCGTCCTGGAGCGAGGGCGGCAGCCGGCGCCGGAACTCCCCCAGGTTCCAGGGACCGGTGATGTACATGGCGAACGTCCCCCGGGCGAACTCCTGGTAGAGGTTGGCGATCGTGGCCCCGGCCACCGCGGGGGCCAGGCCGCGCCGGAACAGGTCCATGCAGAAGGCGAAGGCGCCCCGGTAGGCGGAGTCGGAAAACGCCCCGCGGGTGTCGTGCTGCTTGAGCAGGGGCGAGCCCGCCTGGAGGCCCAGCACGATCCAGGGGGTGTACTCGTTGGTGGGCAGGAAGAGCGCGTAGCGCTCGGGCCCCCCCAGGCGCTTGACCGCCTCCATCGCCTGCCGCCACGCGTCCCAGCGGGCCGGCACGCGGTCGTACCCGGCGCGCGCCAGGAGGTCCTTGCGGTAGAAGAGCGCGCGCGTGTCCACGTACCAGGGGACGCCGAACAGGGCTCCGTCCAGCACGTTGGTGTCCCAGATGCCGGCGAAGTAGGCGCTGGAGTCCACCGAGGACGACCGGCCCACCCGGCGGTCGAGCGGCTCGATGGCCCCCAGGGCGGCGAACTCGGCGATCCAGGTGTTCCCCAGCTGCGCCAGGTCGGGCGTGGCGCGACCGACGTGCGCGGTGAGCAGCTTCTCGTGCGCCGCTCCCCAGGGGATCTGCTGCACCGCCACCCGGAGCCCGGGATTCTCGCGCTCGAAGTCGCGCACCAGCTCCGCCACCACCTCGCCCTCCCGCCCCATCGCCCAGAAGCGCAGGGTGGTGCCGCGCTCGGCGGTGGCGCGGCCGCAGCCCCAGGCCAGCGCCAGCGCCAGGGCCGCGCCGGCCGCCCCGGCGCCGCGGGGAAACCGCGTCATCGCGAGCCGCCGGCGGCGTCGAGCCATCCGCCCTGGAAGCCGGCGGCCCGCAGGCCGCGGATCACGTGAGGGTTGCGCCGCATGAAGCGCCACACCAGGCCGCTGCGCTGGTTTTCCGCCATGGCCAGTATCGGGCCCTGGTCGATGCCCAGGTAGTCGGTGTCGAACCACCCTACCCCCGGCTCCACGCGCCCGTGACGGACCGGCACGTCCAGCGTGAGCGTGGGGTTCAGCGCGTCCACGAAGCCGTAGGTCGAGAACGCCCGATCGCCCCAGTCCAGGCGCATCGCCTGCAGGGTCGGGATCACCACCTCGGGCGCGAAGGCGATGGAGCCCCCGGCCGCGGACGGGGAGACGGTGCCGTCGTCCATCACCTCGGTGAACGAGGCCCCGCGCGCGGCGTAGGTGCGGAACGAGCGGCGGCGGCCGGCCAGGGTGAGCGTGCGGTCCAGCGGGCCGTCGCAGGCGGTGAGCCCCCACAGCCGCTCGCCGTAGCCCGCGAAGCCGCCGGGGTTGGCCAGGGCGTAGGCGCGCTGCGCCAGCGTGGCGCGCCGCGAGTTCTCGAACCAGTCCAGGTCGCGCGCCCGCATCAGGCTGTCGCGGATGCCGCGCAGGTCCACCCAGACGTGGGTGTACTGGTGCCCGAAGAGCGGGGCGAAGCCCACGTGCTCCTGCCCGTGGAAGCTGCCCCAGCGGCAACCGCTGATCCACGCCGGCCACACCTCCGGTCCCACCGCGTGGGTAGGGGAGCCCAGCGCCAGGAGGTGGAGCAGCATGGACTCGTTGTAGCCGCCCCAGTCGTAGGGGAGGTGCCCGCCCTCCGGGGTCCAGCCGTGCGCGATGGTGGGCGGGCGCACCTGCGCCCAGCGCCAGTCCACTCGCGCGGCCAGCGACTCCGCCAGCGCCCGGATGCGGTCTTCGGTCGCCTCGGCGCGATCGAAGTAGGACTGGCAGAACAGCACGCCCGCCAGCAGCAGCGCCGTGTCCATGGTGGAGAGCTCCACCTGCTCGAAGCGCTGGCCGGTGGCCGGATCGAGGAAGTGGTAGAAGAAGCCCCGGTGGCCCGTCGTGCCAGCGGCGGCGGGACCTTGCGGGGCCGTCCAGAAGAAGCGCAGCGTGCGGAGCACCCGCTCCGCCGCCCGGGCGCGCGTGACGTAGCCGCGCTCCACCCCGATGGGATAGGCGGTGAGCGCGAAGCCCACCGCCGCCACGCTGGCGAAGGACCGGGTCGGGTGGCGGTCGGGCGTG
>JBBIHL010000104.1:0-309 GCA_037447075.1 Candidatus Eiseniibacteriota bacterium
AAGTTGCCCGTTTGTCGGAAGAAATCCCTAATCCGCCATGCCTGGTGCCTAATTCCTAATCCCTCATGCCTATCTCTAATGCCTGGTGCCTGCTCTGATGCCGGTCCAATATTATCCCATTAAACCCCGTCGATCAGGATCACCACCCGGCCGCAGGTCGCCTCGACCTCGGAGAGGATGTGGGTGGAGAGGATCACGGTCTTGGTGGTCCCCATGCGCCGGATCAGCTCTCGCACCTCGAGGATCTGGTTCGGGTCGAGGCCGGTGGTGGGCTCGTCGAGCACCAGGATCTCGGGGTCGTGGAGCAGG
>JBBIHL010000104.1:341-8867 GCA_037447075.1 Candidatus Eiseniibacteriota bacterium
TTTGGAGAGCTGGCCGATCGGGCGCGTGAGCACGGGCCCGATGCCGCACTCCCCGACCACGGCCCCGACCCGGCGCTGCCGCGTCGCGGGGTCGAGGCCCCGCATGTCGGCCATGAAACGCAGGTAGTCCTGGACCAGCATGTCGTGGTAGAGGGGGGCGTTCTCGGGCAGGTAGCCGATGCGCCGTTGCACCTCGAAGGGCTGGCGGACCACGTCGAGACCGGCCACCGTGACCGACCCGGCCGAGGGCATCAGGTAGCCGACGAGGATCTTCATGGCCGTGGTCTTGCCGGCCCCGTTGGGCCCGAGCAGCCCCACAACCTCGCCGCGGCCGATGGTGACCGAGACCCCTTTGAGGGCCCGGGTCTCGCCGTAGCTCTTTTCCAGGTCGCGAATCTCGATCATCAGGTCATGGGGCGGCGGTGTCGCCTTTGGTGCCCGGCCGGGCCCGGCGCGGCGCTTCCGGCCGCGGAGGGCCAGCCGCGCGGCCGGAGGGGGCCCGAGGTCCCAAGCACGGGCCGATTCTTCTATGCCGCCCGGGCGGGGATGTCAAGGGCCATGGTTGGGGACGCGACGCCGTGACGCGTGCACGGCCCGACTGCGAGGTGTACAGTAATGGAAGGGAATTGCCAGGCCCGCCGGGTCAACTGCCCTGCGAAGGCCCCTCCACACGACCGACGGCTTCGCCAGGTCCCTGGGCATGGAATCTCCGGCTCGTAGCCGAGGCGCTACCGTGGACGGGTCTTCCCGCGCGCGCATCCCTTCCCACCAGCGCGCTTGTGGGCCGTTCCCGCAGCCGGCCAGCGGATCGCGTCGGACCTCTGGGGCACCGATGGGACCGTCTACGCGGAGGCCCGGGGGGGCAACACGCTCTATATCGGGGGCTACTTCAGCGTCGTGGGGAGCAGCACCGGCGGCGGCATCCCGCTCGACGGCGAGAGCGGCGCGCCCACCCGCCGCTTCCCCCGAGTCTGCGGAACGGTCAACGTGGCGATCCCCGACGGCACCGGGGGCTGGTTCATCGGCGGCTACTTCTCGCTCATCGAGGGTGAGCCACGCTCGAACCTGGCGCATGTGCTGGCGGACGGCAGGCTCGCCCGCTGGGCCCCGGTGGTCTGGGGCGAGACACGCTACCACCCCCTGGATCCGATCCACCCCGCCGTGCGTGCGCTCGCGCTGCGTGGAGACGTCCTCTACGTGGGCGGGGTCTTCTCGTCCGCGAACGGCCAGGCAAGAAACAACCTGGCGGCGCTCGACGCCAGGACCGGCCGCCTGCTCGACTGGAACCCGAACGCCAACGGAGAGGTCCGCTGCATCGAGGCGCACCGAGGCCAGGTCCATGTCGGTGGCTACTTCACAGCCATCGGTGAGTCGGCGCGAGGCCGCCTGGCCGCGCTGGATGCGCGCACCAGCGTGGTCGAAGGGTGGAATCCGGACGCCGATGGGGCCGTCCTCGCGATCGCGACCCGGGCCGAACGATGTTCGTCGGCGGGCAGTTCGACAGTATCGGGGGAGCGGCGCGCAATTCGCTGGCCACTCTCGACATCGCCACCGGGAAGGCCACGACCTGGGATGCCCGCCTGGCGCCCGCCCGACGTTACGTCGCCCACGGCGACTGGATCTGGCCCTTCGTGGAGGCCGTGGCCGTCCATGAAGGCACGGTGTTCGTGGGTGGCTGGTTTGCGGAAGCCGGGGGCGCAGCCCGCAACTCCATCGCGGCACTCGACGCCCGCTCGGCCGATGCCACGGAGTTCGACGCGAGGCTCAACTCCGGTCACGAAAGCTTCCGCTCCTACGTCAACGTCCTGGCCGTCCACGGACGAACGGTTTACGTCGGGGGCACGTTCGGCGCAATCGGAGACCGGGAACGTCCAAGCATCGGCGCGGTGGACGCGAGGACCTGGGCCCCCACCGCGTGGAATCCGAGGGCCTCCGGACCCGACGGTCCCCGGTTTGGGGAGGGTCCCCGGTGGGACCCAAGGCCGGAGGGTCTCATCAGCACCCTGGCCGTGAGCGGGGGCGAGGTTTACGCGGGCGGCAGCTTCACGAACATGTACGACTGGCAACGGCGCACCGGCGCGGCGGCACTGGACCTCAAGACGGGACTGGTCACGCCCTGGAATCCAGTGATCGAGGGGCTATACGTCACGGGCCTCGGCGTGATCGGGAACTCGGTCTACCTCGTCGGCCTCTTCCGCGGCGTCAACGGCGAGGAGCGGCTGAACATCGCGGAAGGCACGACGGGCGGGCGGCTACCGTGGTATCCGGGGCCGCTCGGCCCCATAGGAGTTACCAACGCTGGCAGGAGTCACCGACGCCGAGCCCCCGTGGATCCCCAAGCTCGCGCTTCGCGTCGCCGAGACGCTGCGCGGGGAGGACTCCCCCAGCCACGGGGTGGTGCTCGACGAAGCTGGTTCGAGACGGCGCCGCAGGCGCTGCGCGAGCGCTTCGTGGCGGAGCTACCGCGGCTGCCGCTCGCCTATTTCGAGGAGCCCACCCCGGAGGCCGAGGGTTGGGACGCGATCCCGTGCGGCTACGTGCAGCTGAGCGACGCCTACGACGAGCCGGCCCGGGAGGCCGCGGCCCGCGGATGGCCGACGGCGCGCGAGCACCTCGACCATCTCGCCATGATGACCCGCCCCGAGGCGGTCGCCGCGACGCTCGACCCGATGCTGGAAGGGATGGGCCTTCAGCGCCGGCCGCCCGGGCCCGGCAGGGAGCTCCCCGCTGCCAGCGTAGCGACCCGTCGGCCACCCACGTCGTAAGCGCGCACCGTCACCGCCGTCGTTTCCCGGTGGCCCGGGCGGCGACCAGTCGCCGGCGGCGGGCACGATGATGGAACAGAGCTCGAGGCAACCGCGCCATCGCTGGCTGCCGGAGAAACGAGCCGAACTGGCTGTGGGTGCGGCTGCGCATCCGCAGGGAGGGGAGCCAGGAGTGGCAGGTCAGCGACCTGGCCCGGCTCGTCGAGGTTGACCACCAGGCGGGTAGGTTTGCGCGACCCTGAGCATCGCCGTCGGGCCCTGCTCGAAGACGTCGCTGCCGGGGAACAGGGTCCTCTGCCAGACGGGATAGCGGAGGTCGGCCCCGACTGCGGCGTGCTCGGAGAGCCGTAGCGTGGCGCCGACCATGGCGCTGAATGCTTGAAGCCCGGAGTTCTCGTCCCGGGCTCCGTCCCAGCGGGCGTAGCCCTGGTAGTAGTGGGTGAGGTTCCAGTGGAGGGAGACCCGACCCTTGAGCCGATAACCGACGTTCAGTCCGGAGCTGATCTCCCGCGGTCCCTGGTACGTCTTTTTGTTCTCTGCGACCGGGAGCCGGGCGAGTGAGAACACGCCCGCGGAAGCCGAGCCGCTCAGCGGGATCCAGTAGTTCAGCTCCAGCAGCGGATCGAGCGTGCCGGTGCCGAACTGGATGTGGCGGTGCTGGATTCCGGCCGCCCCCAGCTCGTAGGGGTTGGGCTCGGTGCGCCCGGTGGGAAGCGAGAGGCCCAGCCCGACTTTCAGCGCGTCCCCTTCACGGAACAGGCCATAGCGCCGGTTCGCCACCAGGAGCATGAGGTCGCTCAACCCGGAGTAAGTCTCGGCGCGATGGTGCAGATTCATGTTGCGCACCATCGCCTCGCGCTCCGCCTCGGTCGCGGGGGCGATCTCGCTCAACGACACGGCCTGGCGCTTGATGTCGGCCGGGACCCGGCCAACCAGGCCCCAGCGCTCCGTCAACGCGTATTCCGCCTCCAGCTCCAGGTGGAAGTAATCGAGGGAGACGTTGTGCCGATGCAGTGGGACGCTGATGAGCTGCCCGTCCACGCTGCGGCCCTTCGTTTCCGGATGGCTGCCCTCGAAGTCGAACCCGCTCGCCAGGCTTGCGGAGACTCGGAACGAGCCTCTGTGCGGGACCGGACCGGCCCCGTCCCCCTGATCCCCGGTGCGGGGAATCGAGGGGTTGCTTCAGGCGGGTCAGCCCTGGCCGTAGCTCGGTACCGCGACCAGCAGGCCCCCGACAACGCCCAGCACGCGCAGGAACTTCACGGCGCCTTCCGCCCCTGCACGATGTGCTCGACCTGGGCGATGTGGTTCCCGTGCACCGCCCCGAGGAGCTGCCCGCGCTCGTCATAGATGCGCACGTACGGGAGCCCCGGCATCCCGAACTCGGCCGTCGCCTGCCTGGCCGCGGGGGTGTTCCAGTCGCTGATGTCCACTTTGCGGAGGGCGAGCTTGTCGTGGCTCAGCACCAGGCGCTCCAGCTTCGGCGTCAGCAGGTGGCACGGTCCGCACCAGTCGGCGAAGAAATCGAACACGGTGATCTTCCCGGGGGCCAGGTGCTCTTGAATCACAATTGCCTCGCCGCGGGAGACCGTCTTGATGTCGAGCCGTGCCCTCTCGTCCGGCGTGAGGGGCGGCAGGGCCGCCTCCCCCGGGAACCTGGGTTCGAAGCCCACGCTTCCCAGGGCGGCCCGGATCCGGTCCTCCGTGACCGCTCCGTTGGTGCGCAGCGTCGCCTGCTTGGTCTTGAAGTTCACTTCTGCCTTGAGGACTCCTTCCACCCTGCGCAGCAGCTCGGTTGCGGTCCTGGCGCAGCCCGAGCAGGACATGCCCGCGACCGTGAACTGCATCGTGGTGTCGCGGCGCGAGGGCGCCTGCCCGGCCTCCGCGAGGGGGACCGTGAGCAGGCCCAACATCGCGACCGTCCCGAGGGCAGCACCCACCGCGGCGCGAGTCGCCCGTGGCATGTGCTCCTCCGCGCTACGCTGGGGCGCCGACGCCCAGGCTGCGAAGCGTCTGCAGGTCCGGGGCACCTTCGCAGCAGGCCGCCAGCGTGCCGTTCACGGCGACGGCCGGCACGCGCCGGACGCCATAGGCCCGGGCCTTGGCCTGCGCGGCGTCGGTGCGCATATCGAGCACCTGCACGTCACAGTCCGGGCACGCGAGGCTCCGGACCAGCTCCACGGTCGGCTCGCAGACCGGGCAGCCCGCGCTGAACACCTCGACGATTCGCTTGCTCATGGCTCACCTTCTCTTTCTCCCCGTGTGGGGCTGGGATTCCGTTCGGAACGGGCCGACCACCGCCCGCGTTTCGTAGGATGCATCCTGCACGTGGGTACGGGTGCAAGCGCCGATTCACGATTGCCGCTCACAGGGCGGTCCGTCAGGTCAGCCAGTGAGCTGGATGAGCGGCGGCCGGCGAGGCCGCTTCAGCCAGAGATTCCAGAGCGAGCCGGCCACCAGGAGAGCGATCCCCACGTAGAGCACGGGCGGGATGCGCCAGACCAGGCGCCCGGCGATCGCGGCGACGGAACCCAGAAGCGTCGCCGCAAGCGGCCCGGCATGACGGTGGCTCCTGGACGACCAGGCCACCCCGGCGACGCCGATCACAAGAAACGCCAGGATCACCGGGGCGAGCACGCGCTCGGTGAGCACGAAACCGAGGCCCAGCGACGAGACAACCCCGGCATAGGCGGCAACGCAGGCGGGGCAGGAGATGCTGGGGAGGAGCGAGACCAGCGCACCTGGCAGGGCGGCCAGCGATCGGCCCCATTCCGCGCCCCGATGCCGCGCGCGGATCAGTGCGGCCTCGATGAGGGGGAGAGGCGGGAACCCCTGGATCCGCCCGTCAGGGCTCCGGTAGAGCCGGCAGCTCGGGCCGCTTGGCGCCGGCTCACCGCCCACGTCCACCCCGTTCACGAGGATCGTCGGAGAGCCCCAGCCCCGCAACTCCAGGGGTGCATCGGACGCGGACGTACAGACGATCTCGATCGGACCCGTGAGGCGGTGCTTTGCCAGCGCGTGGCGCAGGTTGTGCCGCGCGGCTTCCACATTGGGACACCCATCGAAGTAGACGAGCTGCACTCTCATCGGGTCCGCCTGCGCGCTGGCGCGTCGTCCAGCGCCTCGAGAATCGGGCACTCACGCGTCGAGCCGTCGCTGGTGCAGGAGCGTTCGAGGATCGCCAGCGCCCGCCTCATGGCGCGGAGGCTTCCGATCTTGCGGTCAATGTCCTCCATCTTCGTGCGGGCGGCCGCGCGCACGTCGCTGCAGCTCGCGCTCCGGTCGTCGCGGAGCCGCAGGAGGTCCTCGATCTCCTTGAGGGTGAACCCGAGCTCTTGCGCTCGCTTGATGAAGCGGACCCGGCGCACCGCCTCCTCGGGGTACTCGCGATGGCCCGCCGACGTCCGCTCGGGCTCGCGCAGCAGACCCCGCCGCTCGTAGTAGCGGAGCGTCTGGACGTTCACGCCGGCGGCCGAGGCCAGTTGGCCGATGCGCATGGCTTCGTGAGTCATCGTTTTCTCCGTCCCTAGGATGAACCCTATACCTAGGTACGGGTGCAAGGGAACTCTTGGAAGGGCGGAGTCGCTTGCAGGACAGGCGGATGGACCGGCTTGGAGGCCCTGGAATCCCAACCGGCTGGCGGCGGGACGCCACCCCGATGGCGCGCGCCGAGCCTCGCCGACGCCGGCCACGTGCCAATGCCCGGCAGGGGCGGGGCGTAGGCATGGCGAGTCGGTCACGAGCACTGCCTGCCCCGGCGATCCGGCGGGACAGAACGAGAACCAACCGACGCGGCGCGGAGCCATCCCGCGCCTGACCGGGCGTGATGGCCGACGCGGCAGGGGGGCTCCAACTTCATCGCGTGGCCAACTCGGTGGGAATCTGGGGGAATCGCGGCGGAGAGCATCGCTCTGCCGTAGCCCTGACCGTGCTTTCCGGGCCGGTCAATGCCTGATAGCTTGGGCGCTTGCGGCCCCGTAGCTCAGACGGATAGAGCAGCGGTTTCCTAAACCGCGTGTCGCGTGTTCGACTCACGCCGGGGCCACCACCGCGCCCGCAACACCCCCATGCCCAAACGCCCGACGGGTAGGAACGCACAGACCGGCAGGCCGCCGCGGGCGGGCAGCCCAGCGCTGCCGCCGCGGCCGGACCTCCCGCTCACCCACCCCGCCATGGTCTTCGCCGTGGCGGTGACGGCGGCCTGCATCCTCTATTCGGTCTCGTTCCAGCTCTACGATGCCGACGCGTGGCAGCATCTCGCCGTCGGCCGGGCGATCTGGCAGACGCGCGCCGTTCCCACCACCAACCTCTGGACCTGGCCGACCCTGGGCGAGACCAACGTCAACCCCTCGTGGGGCTTCAGCGCGCTGCTCTGGCCCTTCTGGGCCCTGGGCGGCGTGCCGGGGCTGTTCGCCTGGCGCTGGCTCTCGACGCTCCTGGTCTTCGGCCTCCTCTGGCGGGTTGCGCGGCGCCTGGGGGCGCGGGGCCTGGCGCCGCTGGTGGTGCTGGCGGTCGCGGCCCTGGTCTACCGCCAGCGGTCGCAGATCCGGCCGGAGACGCTGGCGTCGGTCTGGTTCGCGCTCACCCTGCTGATCCTCGAGACCCGCCGCTCCGGGGGCGCCGACCGCACGCCCTGGCTGATCCCGATCGCCTGGGCCTGGGCCAACACCCACGTCACCTACTACCTGGGCTTCCTCCTCCTCGGCCTCCATCTGCTGGAGGACCGCTTCGCGCGCGGTCGTGCGCCGGCGGCGCGCCTCAAGCTGGTCCGCGTCGGCCTGGCCTGCGCGACGGTCTCCCTGCTCAATCCCTGGGGCTGGCGCGCGCTCGTGCGCCCGTTCGCGTTCGCGCTCTCCTGGCGGAGCGATCCGCTGCTCGCGCAGATCTCCGAGCTGCAGCCGGTGAGCTGGTCGCTCAACTGGGCCAACGGCCTCCCGGCACTGCTGGTGGGGTGGCCCGTGCTGCTGCTGTGGCGCGCGCGGCGGCGGGGGATGGACCGGGTGGAGCTGGCGCTGTGCGTCATCTTCAGCGCACTGGCCCTGTCGGGCGTGCGGTTCATCGCCACCTTCGCGATCGCGGCCGCGCCCTACCTGGGCCGCGACCTTTCCGCCTGGCTCGGCACGAGGCGCTGGGCTGGGCTCGGCTCCGGCTCGCCCTGGGGGCGCGCGGCGCTGGCGAGCGCGGTGTGCGTCGCCGGCGGCCTCTACGAGTGGACCCACTATCAGCCGCGGGCGGCGGTGGGCTTCGACATGAGCCGCTCGCCGCAATACGCCTGCGACTTCGTGGCGCGCGCGGGCATCAAGGGGCGGGCGCTCAACCACTTCTTCCTGGGGGGCTACCAGCTCTGGCGCTTCTGGCCCGAGCGCGACCGGCTCCCGTTCATGGACATCCACCCGGAGGACACGCCGGCCGACCTGCGCCTGGCCTATGTCCGGGCGCTCAACTCCGCCCCCGCCCTCCGCGCGCTGGACGCTCGATTCCGCTTCGACTGGGCGCTGTTCAGCCGCCGCTACGCCGATCGTCCGGGGATCCTCGACATCCTCGACGCCGAGCCGGGGTGGGCGCTGGTCTTCGCCGACGACGTCGCGGCGGTCTACGTGCGCCGCGCCGGAGCCATGGCGCAGGTCGCGGAGCGCCACGGCTACCGGCTGCTGCGGGGGAGCCGGCGGGGCCAGGCCCAGCTCGTCGCGGCCTGCGCCCGGGACTCGGCGCTGCGGGCCGCCTGCGTGGCCGAGCTGCGGCGGCAGGCGCGCGAATCGCC
>JBBIHL010000105.1:0-8858 GCA_037447075.1 Candidatus Eiseniibacteriota bacterium
GCGGCGCCGGATTCATCGGCTCCCACGTCGCCGACCGCTTCGTGGAGCTGGGGCACGAGGTGGCGGTGCTCGACAACCTCTCCACCGGGTTCCGGCGCTTCGTCCACCCGGACGCACGCTTCTACGAGTGCGACCTGCGCGACGCGGGGGCCGTGGACCGCTGCCTGGCGGAGTTCAAGCCCGAGGTGGTGGACCACCACGCCGCCCAGATCGACGTGCGCCGGTCGGTCGAGGACCCGGTCCACGATGCCGAGATCAACGTGCTGGGTGGCCTCAACCTGCTGCGCGGCTGCTCGCGGCACGGGGCGCGCAAGGTGATCTACGCCTCGACCGGGGGCGCCATCTACGGGGAAGGCCGCCAGCTCCCCGCCACCGAGGATCACCCGGTGAACCCGGAGTCGCCCTACGGCGCCTCCAAGCACGCGCTGGAGCACTACCTCTACCTGTGGAAACGGCTCGGCGGACTCGACTACACGGCCCTGCGCTACCCCAACGTCTACGGCCCGCGCCAGAACCCGCACGGGGAGGCCGGGGTCAACGCGATCTTCATCGGGCGCATGCTGGCGGGTAAACCGCCCCGCATCTTCGGGGACGGCACCGCGGTGCGGGACTACCTCTACGTGGGGGACGTGGTGGAGGCCAACGTGCTGGCGCTCACCCGGGGAGGCGGCGAGATCCTCAACCTGGGGACGGGAGTGGGCACCTCGGTACTCGACATCGTGAGCGAGCTGTCGGCGCTCCTGGGGTTCCCGGAGCCGCCCGTCCACGAGCCGCCGCGGGCCGGGGAGATCCAGCGCATCTACCTCGACGCCGCGCGCGCCCGGCAGGCGCTGGGCTGGGCTCCCCGAGTGGGGTTCAGGGAAGGGCTGCAACGCACGATCGAATGGTCGAGGGGCGACCCGCTGTCGCGATCGGGGGCCTAGCGCGCGCTGGCCAGGGCGCGGCCGCCGTCGATCGAGACGCAGGCGCCGGTCACCCATCCGGCCTCGTCGCTGAGCAGGAACAGCACCAGGGAGGCGACCTCCTCGGGCTGGCCCACGCGGCCGAGCGGGTGGGTGGTCTTGGAGCGTTCCAGGAAGCCCGGGTAGTCGGGCACGGCGTTCGTGACGGTATGCAGCTCGGTCACCACCACGCCCGGGTTCACGGCGTTGACGCGGACGCCGTGGGGGGCCAGCTCGAGCGCCGCACACTGGGTGAAGAGGTTGAGGCCGCCCTTGCTCACGCAGTAGGCCAGGATGCCGGCGTAGGGACGCAGCCCCGCCACCGAGGACACGCTCACGACGCCCCCCCGGGTCTTGATCAGCTCGGGGGCGGCCGCGCGGGTGAGCAGGTAGACGGACCGCAGGTTGGTGTCCATGATGCGGTCCCACTCGGCCGGGGCCGTGTCGGCAAGCGTGCCCGAGCCGATCACGCCTGCGGCGTTCACCAGGCCGTGTAGGGCCCCGAAGCGCTCCCGGGCCAGCCGCACCCACTCCGCGCACACCGCTTCCTCGCGCACGTCGCCCACGGCCACCACGGCCTGGCCGCCCGAGGCACGGATGCGCTCCACGACCTGGTCGAGCCGCTCGCGGCGCCGGCCGGCGGCCACCACGGAGGCGCCCTCGGCGCCCAGGGCCAGCGCGCACGCTCGTCCGATGCCGCTGCTGGCCCCGGTCACCAGCACCACCCGTTCCTTGAATCGCTGCTCCTGCCGCATCTCGATCCCCCCGTGCCCGAGCCGGCCGCCGCGTGACCGGGTCCGGCGGCTGGCGCACGTTAGCCCACGGCGCCTGCGGTTTCCACGGTCCACGCAAGTCGGCGTGGACAGAGATCGCCGGCCTGGATAGGCTCGTAGCCTCGGGAACCCTTGTCGACCCGCTAACTGCCGCCGAGGAGGAACGAGATGCCCACTCCCCATGCCCGGCTGCCGCTCTCCCGCGCCCTGGGCGCGGCCGCCCTGCTGCTGCTCGCCGCCGCGCCGGCCCCTTCCCAGCCGACCACCGGCCGCCTCCGCTACCCGGCCACGCCGCGCGACAGCGTGGTGGACGACTACCACGGCACCCTGGTCGCCGACCCCTACCGTTGGCTCGAGGACGACGACTCGCCCCGGACGGTGGAATGGGTGGAGGCGCAGAATGCGCTCACCCGTTCGGTGCTGGAGCGCGTTCCCGGCCGGGAGACCCTGCGCCGCCGCCTGACCGAGCTCTTCGACTACCCCCGGGTCACCGTGCCGCACCGGCGCGGGACCCGCTACTTCTTCTCGCGCAACAGCGGGCTGCAGAACCAGTCGGTCTACTACGTGCAGGAAGGCCTCGAGGGGGCGCCCCGGCCGCTGATCGATCCCAACACGCTGAGCCCGGACGGCACCGTCGCGCTGACCAACACCACGCCCAGCGAGGACGGCCGCAGGCTGGCCTACGCCCTGTCGGCGAGCGGCAGCGACCGCCAGGAGATCTTCGTGCGCGACGTCGAGACGGGCAAGGACCTTGCCGACCGGCTGCGCTGGGTGAAGTTCACCTCGATCGCCTGGACTCCCGGCGGGGAGGGCTTCTACTACACCCGCTTCCCGGAGCCCGGGACGGTCCCGGCCGGGGACGAGAACTACTTCGGCAAGGTCTGCTACCACCGGCTGGGGGACCCGCAGGAGCGCGACGCGCTGGTCTTCGAGAAGCCCGATCGCAAGGAGGCCTTCCCGGTCGCCGAGCTCTCGCGGGACGGCCGGTTCCTGGTGCTCTCCTCGTTCGTGGGGGCGAGCAGCAAGAGCGAGGTCCAGGTCCTGGACCGGGAGCTTCCCGGTGGGCGACCGCAGCTGCTCTTCCCCGGCTACGAGCACGCCTACCGGTTCATCGAGGGGGTGGACGGCCGCCTCTACTTCCAGACCGACGAGGGTGCCCCTCGCGGGCGCGTGGTCGCCGTGGACTATGCGCGCGGCGGGCGCCAGCCGCAGCCGGTGCTCGCGGAGTCGGCCGACCTGCTGAACGAGGCCGCCATCGTGGACGGCCGGCTGGTGGCGCTCCACCTGCACGACGCGAGCGCCCGGGCGACCGTCTATTCGCTGCAGGGCGAACGGCAGACCGAAATCCCGCTGCCCGGGCTGGGCTCCGTCGCGGCGCTCTCGGGTCGGCCCGAGGACCGGGAGATGTTCCTGAGCTTCGCTTCGTTCGTGCAGCCCGCGACCATCTACCGCTACGACCTCGCCGCGAGGCGGCTGGCGGAGTTCCAGCGCCCGGGCCTCAAGTTCAAGCCCGAGGACTTCGAGACGCGCCAGGTCTGGTACCCCTCCAGGGACGGCACCCAGGTCCCGATGTTCCTGGTGCACCGCAAGGGGCTGCGACCCAACGGCGACCTTCCCACCTACCTGAGCGGCTACGGCGGCTTCGACGTCAACCTGGACCCCAGCTTCGACCCCGCGCTCCTGGCGTGGCTCGAGCGCGGCGGGCTCTACGCGGTCCCCAACCTGCGCGGCGGCGGGGAGTTCGGCGAAGCCTGGCACGAGGCCGGCATGCTGGGGCGCAAGCAGAACGTGTTCGACGACTTCATCGCCGCGGCGGAATGGCTCACGCAGAACGGCTACACCCGCCCCGAGAGGCTGGCGATCGAGGGCGGGAGCAACGGGGGCTTGCTGGTGAGCGCCTGCGAGATGCAGCGTCCGGACCTGTTCGGGGCGGTGCTGTGCCGCGTGCCGCTCACCGACATGCTGCGCTACCACCGCTTCACCGTGGCGCGCTTCTGGATCCCCGAGTACGGGTCGTCCGAGGATCCGCAGCAGTTCCTCTACCTGCGCCGCTACTCGCCCTATCACAACGTGCGCGACGGCGTGAGGTACCCGGCCACGCTCATCACCACCGCCGACCACGACGACCGCGTGGCGCCGCTGCATGCCAAGAAGCTGGCGGCGCGCCTCCAGGCCGCCACCGCCGGGGAGGCGCCCATCCTGATCCGCATCGAGACCCGGGCGGGGCACGGACAGGGCAAGCCCACCACCAAGCGCATCGAGGAGTACCTGGACATCTTCTCCTTCCTGTTCCAGCGCTTCGGGCTGGCGGTCACCGGTGGGAAGGCGGGCTGAGCGCGGGGCGGGCGCGGCTCCGCTCTCCGGGGAGCGCTGGCGCCGCGCCGTGCGCCGCGACTGGGAGCGGAGCGCGCGGCTGTGGGAGCGGTGGGAGCCCCAGCTCATGCACGCGCTGAGCGGGGTGAGCCCGGCGCTGCTCCGCGCCCTCGACCCCAGGCCCGGCCACCGCGTGCTCGACTTCGGCTGCGGCTCGGGCGAGCCGGCGCTGTCGCTCGCCCACTGGGTCTCACCCGGCGGCCGGGTGGTGGGGCTCGACGTGTCGGCCCCCCTGCTCGCGGTGGCGCGCCGCCGGGCCCGAGCGCTGGGCATTCGCAACGTGCGCTTCCGCGTGGGGGACGTCACGCGCCTGAGCCCGCGCGGACCACGCTTCGACCGCGTGGTGTCGCGCTTCGGGCTCATGTTCGCCGAGGACGTCGGGGACGCGCTGCGCCGCGCCCGCACCCGCCTGAAGCCCGGCGGCCGGATCGCGCTGGCGGTCTGGGGTCCGGCCCGCCACAGCGCCGTCCTGCGGATCACGCTTCCGATCCTGCGGCGGCTCGCCTGCGAGCCCCTGCCCGATCCCGAGCGCTCCCCGCATCCCCTGCGGCTGGCGCGGCCCGGACTGCTGCCGCGCCTGATGCGGCAGGCCGGCTTCCGCGCGGTCCGGGTGCGGCCCGTTCGGGCGGCCTTCGTCTACGCCAGCCCGGACGAGTTCGCCCGCGAGCGGATGGCCTGCTCGACGCCGCTGCGCAATGCCTGCCGCACCCTCTCCCGCGCCGAGCGGCGCCGGGTTCGCGACCAGATCCGCCGGGCGGCGGCCCGCTACCGGGACGGCGAGGTCCTGCGGCTGCCGGCCCAGGCCTGGGTCGCGTCGGGCAGGAAGTAGGGCGCGGCCGACGCAGGCGCCCGCCGGAGCCGCGGTCAGCCGGCGGCCGGTAGCTTGACGTGCCGACGCACGACCGGCTCCAGCTCTTCCCACTCGATGCTGGTCTGCCGGCCGCCGTCGAACTCCGTCATCACCCAGCCGTGGATGGCGCGGAGCGCGGGGTCGTCCTTGGGCAGCTCGAGGCCCAGCCGTTGCTTGAGCACGAAGATGACCCCGGCGAGCCCGGAGTCCTTGGTGAGGGAGACCTCGAGCGGCCGCCCCAGCAGGTCTGGCACGTTGAACGGGGCGTACATCCACCAGAACTTGTTCAGCCCGTCCGCGTGGATGCCGGCGCGCGTGCGGTGGGCGTCGCGGCCGTAGAGCGGGTACTTGGGAGGCAGCGGCTCGCCGTGCCGCGCGTAGAAGTCGGCCAGCTCGTTCAAGGCGGTGAAATCGGGGCGGCGCCCGGCGAAGTAGCCCATGCCGATCAGGTGCAGCAGCACGCCTTCGAGCGGGGCGTTGCCGGTACGCTCGCCCTTGCCCAGGCAGGTGCCGTTGACGGCGGCGCAGCCTTCGCGCAGCGCCGCCAGGCAGTTGGCCACGATGAGCCAGGTGTCGTTGTGCGGGTGGAACTCGAGGTCCTCGGGCTGCAGGCCGAGGCCCCGCAGCTCGCGGATGGCCCGCGGCACGCTGCGCGGCAGCTCGACGTCGTCGTAGGGGAGGCCGAGCCCCATGGTGTCGCAGTAGCGGAACTTGGGCCGCAGGGCCGGCCCGTAGGGGGCCGCCATCTCGAGCCCGGCCTCGACGAAGGCCCGCATGAAGTCCATGGGCGCGCGCGTCGCGTCCTCCAGGTGGAGCCGGGGCCGGATGCCCGCGTCGAGCGCCATGCGGACCGCGTCCAGGTAGGTCTGCGCCGCCTGCGCGCGGCCGCCCGGCTTGAACTTGTGGAACGTGTGGTAATCCGAGGCGGAGGCCAGCATGCCGGTCTCGCGCACGCCGAGCCGCTGGATGAGCTCCACGTCCTTGGGGGTCGCCCGGATCCAGGTGGTGGGCTCGATGGGGGCGCCGGCGCGGTATCGCTCCAGCGCGCCCTCCAGCGCGGCACGGTCGGAGGGGCGGTAGACGAAGAACTCGGCCTGCCGGATGGCGCCCGATCCGCCGGTGAAGCGGCACATGATCTCGTAGATGCGCAGGCTGTCGGCGGTCGAGAGCGGGAGCCCGCCCTGCTGACCGTCCCGGTGCGTGGTCTCGGTGGTCCAGGCCTCGGGCGGCAGCCCGGGGGGGCGCTCGGTCCACAGGTAGCGCGGGAAGTCCTCGCGGGGAAAGCTCTCGGTGAAGTAGTCGGGTGCCGGGGGGTCCGTGATCCTGGACATGGCCTCTCCTGGGTCGTGGGTCGGGCCTAGGGCTTGCGCGCGTGCACCTCGAGCGAGACCACCGAGGTCATCGCCTCCCGCAGGGGACTCCGCTCCTCGAGCGCATCCTCGCCCACGGCGTAGCGGGACTCCTCCACCACCTCCACGTCGAGGAAGCCGGCCTCGCGGATCATCCGCAGGTAGTCCGGCCTGAGCGCGGCGCCCGCGATGCAGCCCACGTAGGCGTCGAGCGACCCGCGCATCTCGGGGGGCAGCGGGCGCAGCAGCACGAGGTCGCTCACGACCATGCGGCCGCCCGGGCGCAGGACGCGGTGCGCCTCGCGGAAGACCTGCGCCTTCTGGGGAGACAGGTTGATGACGCAGTTCGAGATCACCACGTCCACGCTGGCGTCCGCCACCGGCAGGTGCTCGATCTCCCCCAGTCGGAACTCGGCGTTGGCGACTCCGGTGTGGCGGGCGTTGGCGCGGGCGCGCTCGACCATGGCCGCGGTCATGTCCACGCCGATCGCCCGGCCGGCCGGCCCGGCGTCCCGGGCCGCGAGGAACACGTCGATCCCCGCGCCCGATCCCAAATCGAGCACCGTCTCGCCCGGGCGAATCCGGGCGTGAGCGAGCGGGTTGCCGCAGCCCAGCCCCAGGTTGGCGCCCTCCGGGACCGCGGCGGCCTGCTCGGCGCTGTAGCCCAGACGCAGCAGCACGTCCTCGCTTCCCGGGCCGCCGCAGCACTCCGCGGCGGTCCCGGACGCCGCGGCCCCGGCCTGCCGGGACTCCTTGCCGCATCCGCAGCCGCATCCCGAGGACCGGCCCTCGGCCAGCGAGCCGTACTTCTCCCTCACCGCCTCCCGCACGTCCGACGTCGGTTCCATCGTGGTTCTCCCGAGGTCTAGAGCCCCTCGACCAGATGCTTCACGCGTTCCACGGCCTCCGGATTGACGCAGTAGCACACCCGCGGCCCGTCCACCTCGCCCAGCAGCAGCCCCGCCTCCTTCAGCACCTTGAGATGCTGGGAGATGGTGGCCTGGGCGAGCGGCAGCACCTCGACGATCTCGCCGCACGAGCACTGGCCCTGGCGGGCCAGCCACCTCACGATGGCGGCGCGGATCGGATGCCCGAGCGCCTTGGCCAGGCGCGCCAGCTCGTCGTCGGTCCGGGTGGGCCCGGCCCAGCGGCGCGGGCGCTGGCGGTCGCTCTCGATCTCGGAACGCAATCGGCTCATCCGGCCTCCAATCGTAAATCGCCGTTTTACGATAACTCAGATGCGCCCGGGTGGCAAGGGGATTCGGAGTCGCCGGGAGGCCGGGGAGCCGCTGCGAAGCCCGGCCGGCTTCCTGCGGGTCCCGCGGCGCCCGGCTCAGCCGGCCCGGGGGGCGCGCGCGGCTTCCCCGACGTCCGCCAGCATGGTGTTCCAGTGCTCCGCGAACTTGCGCAGGCCGACCTCGGTGAGCTCGTGGTGGAGGTCGTAGCGTGCCACCGGCCGGTCGAGCGGGACCTCGCGGTAGGGGATCGGCTTGAGCGCGCCCGCGGCGAGGGTCCGGTCCGGTGCGGGCAGCGGGAACCCCCGCCGCGCCCACTCCTCCAGCACCTTGGCCGGGGAGGTGATGAGCGGGGAAGCCAGCGCGATGGCGTCCAGGAGGTGGTCCAGGTGGCGGACGCTGGCCGTCAGCACCTCGACGTGCCCGTCACCGCCGCGGTACATGCGCAGGATGTTCTCGATCAGCTGCATTCCGTGCTCGCCCCGGTCGTCGAGCCGCCCGACGAAGGGCGACACGAACACCGTCTCGCGGGTCCCCCGGGTCGCCGCGTAGACGGCGGCGGCCTGCTCCTGACTGAAGCACAGGGTCAGGTTGACCCGGATGCCTGCGCCCACCGCCTCGCGTGCCGCCTCGAGCCCCGGTCCGGTGGTCGGGAGCTTGACCACGCCGTTGGGGATCCAGTGGCGCAGCTCGTGGGCCTGCTCGAGCATGTCGCGGGCCGAGGTCGAGGGGTCGGCGTAGACCTCGATCGAGATCGGCCCGTCGGTGAGCTCGGCGACGAGGCCGACCAGCTCCCGGTAGAACGCCCACGCTTCCTTCCGGGTGAGCTTCTCGCCCCCCGCCAGACGGCGGCGGATCTCCGGGTTGGACGCGACCAGCGAGGGGTTGGTGGTCTGCCCGTCCAGGCGGCCCAGCAGGTCGCGGATGCGCCTGGACTCGGCAGCGTCGCCCCCGTCCACGAACAGCTTCGAGCGCAGGGGAGGGGCCGGCATGAAGGGTCTCCTTTCCGCGGGGAACGTCACGAGCGGCCGCGCCGCGCGAGTGTAGCACGCGCGCGGCGCGCGCAGGACGAACTTCCCGCTTTCGCCCCGCCTCACCCCCGACTACCGTGTGGGGCCGCCGCTCGAGCGAGGCGGACCAGCCCCTCGGCGTTCCGCGGCCTTCAGCGTGGGGGTTCGAGACCGGATGAAGAAGCGAGGGCGCCCGTGTACCCGCTGGTGATCGCCTCGGGCCTGGCCGCCCTGGTCGTCCTCGCCCACGTCCTGGGCGCGACGCGCTGGCGCGAGACCCTGTGGGGCGCCCATGCCTACGGCTTCTTTCCCCCCCTGGTGCTGCCG
>JBBIHL010000106.1:0-7454 GCA_037447075.1 Candidatus Eiseniibacteriota bacterium
GGCTGCGCTCGGACGTGGAGCGCCGGCGCAGGGGTTGGCCGCGGCTCGCGGCGTCGGCCGGCACGGACCCCGAGCTGTGCGCGCTGCTCGAGGTGGGCCTCGAGCACACGCTCTTCCTGGACCTGGAGACCACCGGGCTCACCGCGGCCCCCGTGTTCCTGGCCGGCACCATGCGCTGGAACGGCGAGGACTTCGTGCTGCGGCAGTACTTCGCCCGCCATTACGGCGAGGAGGCCGCCCTGCTCGCCGGGTTGCACGAGGCCGCCCGCGGGTGCGCCTTCCTGGTCACCTACAACGGCAAGTCGTTCGACGTGCCCTTCCTCAAGGACCGGGCAGCCTACCATCGCATCCCGCTCGGCCTGCCGAGGCGGCACGTGGACCTGCTGCACCACGCGCGGCGGCGCTGGCGGCATCTCTACCCGGATTGCCGCCTGGTGACGCTGGAGCGCTACGTATGCCGGCGCCATCGGGCCGGCGACGTACCGGGCGATGAGATTCCCGGGCTCTACCACGACTTCGTGAAGCACGGGGATCCCTACCGACTCATCCCGGTCTTTCACCACAACCTCCTCGACGTCATCACCATGAGCGAGATCCTGCGCGCGCTGGTCGAGCCCGCGAGGGATTGAGCCCGGCGGCACCCCCGCGCCCCTGGCGTGGTGCGGAGGGGCCGTGGCTCCGAAGCGCCCCGCGACCACCGACGGTGAGGCGACGCCGGCGACGGCCGCGCGGCGAGGCGTGGCTCGCTTCGTACGCACGACAGAGGCCCGCAAAGGGCACGGGCGTTGCACGGCGAGCATCGCCCGCCTGTCGGCCCGGCTGCCGCGGAACCACGCCCACCTGGCGCGGCCGGCGGCCGGATCGCAATCCAACGCCGCTCCCGGAGCGAGGACCGCATGGCGATATCGGTCGCCGCGATGCGCGTGGTGGGGCTCTGCGCGCGCCTGCTGGCCCAGGGCCATCCGCTCGAGGTGGTGGTGCTGGCCCAGAATGCCCTGCGCGCGGGGACGGTGCCGGCCTGTTCGCTGCTGGGCGGGCAGCTCCACCTGCTGGTCGCCCGGGCGCTGCACGCGCTCGGCCTCCACGCGGCGGCCGCGGCCGCGCACTGCGACGGGAGCTGGGTGCTGGCCCTGCATGGCGCCCCGGGGGATCAACCGACGCCCGCGATGCCGGAGCGGCCCCTCATGCACTGACGCCGGACGCTGGACCGGGGGAGCGGGTCGGGTGGTGGGGGCGGCGCCTGGCGCCGCGGTGGCGCGCGCGCCATCGGATGGGGAGGAGGCCCGCTTCCCCTGGGCAAGGGGAGCGCGCGAGGTCGGGCCGTGGGAGGGGCCGTCCAGCGTTTGACGCCGCGCACCGCGCCCGGGTTTCCCCTTGCCCAAACCGCAGCGGCGCAAGCCGCTGCGCCGCGGGACCTCACGCCGGCGTCTTCGTTGACGACCCTCTGGGGCCGGGCCTATACTTGATTCTGCGTTCCTGCCCCGTCGGGTCGTTGGACCAGAGTCGCCGTAGCCGCGTTCATGCTGGCACCCGCCTACTCGGTACCCCTTGAGCCACTGGTCGGCTGCGCGTCTCCCTCGTGCCTCGGCAGCCCCGGACTGCCGGGGCGTTCGCATTCCTGGTCCGGCGTGGCCATTCGAGGCGTTCTCCCCTGGAGGCTGGTTATCGGGACATGGATACGACTCAACAAGACATCGTCATCAAGTGCGCCGACTGCGGGGAGAGTTTCGTCTTCACGGTAGGTGAGCAGGAGTTCTACCGCTCCCACGGGCTCACCCACGCGCCTACCCGCTGCAGGCGCTGCCGGGAAGCCCGCAAGCGGGGCGGCGAGAGTTCCGTGCCGCGCCCGGCGAAGGCGAGCCGCGAGATGCACCCGGCCAAGTGCTCCAGCTGCGGAGCCGACACCCAGGTGCCCTTCCAGCCCACCGAGGGGCGTGCCATCTACTGCAAGGACTGTTATCGTGAGCACCGCGCCACCAAGCGCGGAGGCGGCCGCGGCCAGGATCCGGCTTCGGCCGGTCGGCCCGCGCCGGCCGTGGCGTCGGGCGACGGCCGGCTGCAAGGGGCCGTCAAGTGGTTCGACGAGGCCAAGGGCTACGGCTTCATCCACCTGGACAGCGGCGAGGACGTGTTCGTGCATTTCTCCTCGATCCAGGGGGAGGGCTACCGCACGCTCGCGCAAGGCGATCGCGTCGAGTTCGACGTGGTGGAGAGCGGGCGCGGCCGCCAGGCCGCCAACGTCACCCGGGTGAGCTGAGGCGGGAAGGGAAGCGCGTGCAGGGGCCTCCGCGCGGCCAGCGCGGGGGCCTCTCGTCGCAGCCGACAGGACGAGGATGAACCCCACCGACACGGTCAAGACGTTCAGCGCGCTGTGCGAGGAGTTCGTCGAGCTGTTCATGCGCCACCACCCGGTGGCCGCCACGGCCGCCGGCATCCACGACTACGACGACCGCTACGGCAACGACACCCCCGAGGGGCTGAAGGAGCGCGCGGCCTGGCTGCGCGACCTGGAACAGCGCCTGGTGGCCACCGTGCCGTGGGACGATCTGCCGCTGGAGCAGCGCGTGGAGTACGGGCTGCTGCGCGCCCGCACCGCCGCGCTGCGCGCCGACCTGGAGGAGATCCGGGCCTACCAGCGCAACCCCGCCCTCTACACCCAGAACGCGCTGGAGGGCGTCCACCTGCTCATGATGCGCGAGTTCGCGCCGCTCGAGGAGCGCAAGGAAGCCGTGATCGCGCGCCTGCTCGCCCTGCCGGACTACCTGGAGAAGGTGCGCCAGAACCTCAAGGACGTGCCCGAGCTGTTCGCGCGCGTCGCGGCCGAAGCCAACATGACCGGCCCGACCTTCGTGGACGAGGTGACCCGCACGCTGCTGCGCCGCTTTCCCGGCGAGGCCGAGCGCATCGAGCACGCCGGCGAGCGCGCGCGGCTGGGGTTCCTGCGCTTACAGGAGTTCCTGGAGCGCGACCTCCAGGTGAAGGAGGACGCCCCGCTCGGCATCGGCGAGCGCTGGATGGACTTCAAGCTGGAGCGCGAGCACATGCTGCCCTACGACTGCGACGCGCTCGCCGCCCTGGGCCGCCAGCACGTGGACCGCACCCTGAACCACCTGGTGCGCGTCGCCAAGCGCGTGGCGCCGGGCCGGACCTGGCAGGAGGCCCTCACCGAGGCGCGCAAGAACCACCCGCCCGCCAACCGGCTGCGCGACGCCTACGAGGCCGAGGTCGAGCGGGCGCGCCAGTTCATCCGCGACAAGGGGCTGGTGCCGCTGCCGCAGGAAGCACGGATCGAGGTGGTGGACACCCCGGTCTTCGAGCGCCACACCGTTCCCTACGCCGCCTACCTTCCCCCCGCGCCCTTCGACGCCGAGCAGGTGGGCTATTTCTACGTCACTCCGGTGGACGCCTCCCGTTCCAAGGAGGAGCAGGAGCAGCAGCTTCAGGCCCACAACCTCACCGCGCTGCCGCTCACCACCGTGCACGAGACCTACCCCGGGCACCACGTGCAGCTGTGCCTGGCCAACCGTGCCGCCGCGCGCCTGCGCCGCCTGGGCGACAACAGCGTCTTGTGCGAGGGCTGGGCCCTCTACTGCGAGGAGCTGATGCACGAGCACGGGTTCTACACCGACCCGCTCACCCAGCTCTACCAGTTGCGCGACCTGCTGTGGCGCGCCTGCCGCGTGGTGATTGACGTGGAGCTGCAGCGCGGCCAGATGACCTTCCCGCAGGCGGTCGACTTCCTGGTGGAGAAGGTCATGCTGGAGCGCCCCAGCGCGGAGGCCGAGGTCAAACGCTACGCCATGACGCCCACGCAGCCCATGAGCTACCTGGTGGGCAAGCTGCAGATCCTGGAGCTCAAGAACCACACGCAGCAGCGCCTGGGCACGCGCTTCAACCTGCGCGACTTCCACGCGGCGCTGCTGGCCTCGGGATCGCTCCCGCTCAGCCTGATCGCCGAAGAGCTGGCAGCGCGGCTCACGTGACGTTGCCGGCGGCGCGGTGGCATCCGTGGCCGCGGCGCGGGAGTCGTGCACGCGGGGCCGGCGCCGCCCTGGCGGGCGTGGCCACACTTCTGGCGATGGCTGCTGCGCCGGCCGCTGCCGTGGCGCCGGCCCGCGACTACCGGTCCACCCCGGCCAAGCTCAAGCTGAAGCACGAGGCCATCAGCTTGGTCACCCGCGACAGCGTGAGGCTGGACGGCTGGTGGCTGCCGGGAGGCGACACCGCCGCCGTGATCGTGCTGGCCGGCTCGGGCGTGGGCAACCAGGGCGACCTCCTGCCCAGGGCGCGCGAGCTCGTCAAGCGCGGCTTCACCGTGATGACCTTCGACTACCGCGGCTTCGGCCCGCGCGGGGTGGGCGCGACCGATTCGCTGCGCCGGCTGCTCTACAGCTCGGCCTACGTGGAGGACGCGGCGGCGGCGCTGCGCTGGGCGCGCCGGCGGCTGGGGCCGCAGGGGCGCGTGTTCGCCTATGGGTCCGACCTGGGCTCGGCGGCCAGCCTGGCGGCGGCGGTGCGCACCGGCGCCGCCGACGCAGTGGTGGCCGATGGGCTGTGGTCCATGACCCGGGAGTACCTGTTGAGGGCCGGGCTCTCGCAGGACTACCGGGCGGTGGAATACGCGCACCGGCAGGTGCTGTTCGAGGACGAGCCGGCGGTGGCGAGCGTGCAGCTGCGGGTGCCGCTGCTGCTCGTGGTCTGCGAGCGCGACACCCTGATGCCGAAGCTCGAGGCCCAGGCGGCCGTCCGCGGCGTGCGCTCGCGGCTCGACATCTGGAACGTCCCGGGCGCCCGCCACGGCGAGTCCGTTGCCCGCCTGCCCGACTACTTCGACCGCCTGGCGCGCTGGTTCAGGATGCTGCAGGGATTCCCGAGGGCGGGGTAGGGCGCAGCGTGGGGCTATCGGACGACCACTCCACGAGTCGTGATTGACCGGCCGTTCTGGGCGGCACTCTCGCACCGCCACCGGGCGTGCCCCCTGCTCGGCGTGGCAATGCTCCCGTCAGCGGCGCGCCCCCGGACCTGGTCAGGCAGCCTGGCGGTGACTGCTGCGCGAGCTGGCCAAGCACCTTCGCTGCCGTCGCGCCACCGGACCGTTGCCCCAAGAGCAGGTGACGCCGGACGGCGCCCAGGAGCATCCGCCCCACGAGGGACCGGGGGCGCTGTTTCGGCCCCCGTTGCTGGCACCCCAGGCGGCACGACGCGTTGACTTCGGGGATGCACCGCTGCAAAGTGCGCCCGATGCTCACCGACCACCTGCCGCGAGACCATCGGCTCTCGAATCCCCGCGATGACCGCTCGCCGCGCGAGGCGCGACCGCACCTCCCATGATTGCCGCCAACATCTGGGTCCTCGCTGGCCTGCGCACCCCCTTCGCCAAGGCCGGCCCCGCGCTGCGCGACACGCCCGCCTACGAGCTGGGCCGTGCGGCGATGGCCGAGGTGCTGGCGCGCACCGACACCGACCCCGCGCGGCTCGACGAGGTGATCTTCGGCAACTGCGCCGATCCCGCCGAGGCCGCCAACATCTCCCGGGTGGCGGCGCTCCGGGCGGGGATTCCCCCCCACGTCCCCGGCTTCACCGTGCATCGCAACTGCGCCTCGGGCATGGAGGCCATCGCCGGCGCGGTCTACCGCATCAAGGCGGGCGACGCCCGGCTGATCCTGGCGGGCGGCATGGAGTCCATGACCCAGATCCCGCTGCTCTACGGCCCCGACTACTCGGGCTGGCTCGAAGGCCTGGCGCGCGCGAAGAACCCGTTGCAGCGCGCGGCCGCGGCGGCGCGCTTCCGGCCCGCCATGCTCAAGCCGCGCATCGGCCTGGCCGAGGGGCTCACCGACCTGGTGTGCGGCCTCAACATGGGGCAGACGGCCGAGGTGCTGGCCCGCGAGTTCCGCATCACGCGCGAGCGCCAGGACGAGTTCGCGCTGCGCAGCCACCAGCTCGCCCTCCAGGGGCGCGAGCGGCTGCGCGAGGAGATCATGCCCTTCTATCCCGCGCCCGGCTACCAGCCGCTGCTGGACGACGTGGGCCCGCGCGAGAACCAGACGCTGGAAGCCCTCGCCCGGCTCAAGCCCTACTTCGACCGCCGCAACGGCACGGTCACGGTGGGCAACTCCTGCCAGGTGACCGACGGCGCGGTCGCCCTGCTGCTGGGCGACGAGTCGGTGGCCAGCTCCTGGCACCAGCCCCCGCTGGGGCGCATTCAGGCCTTCGCCTTCGCGGGGCTGGACCCGGCGCGCATGGGGCTGGGGCCGGTTTACGCCACGGCGCGCGTCCTGCAGGAGGCCAAGCTCTCGCTGGCCGACGTCGAGCTGTTCGAGATCAACGAGGCCTTCGCCGCCCAGGTGCTGGCCTGCCTGGAGGCGTCCCGCTCCGACCGCTTCGGCCACGAGGAGCTGGACCGGCGCAGCCCCCTGGGGGAGATCCCGCTGGAGCGGCTGAACGTGAACGGCGGCGCGATCGCGCTGGGGCACCCGGTGGGCTCGTCGGGCGCGCGGCTGGTGCTCACCCTGCTGCACGAGATGCGCCGGCGCAACCTGCACCGCGGGCTGGCCACGCTGTGCGTGGGCGGCGGGCAGGGGGCGGCCTTCGTCGTGGAGCGCGACTGATGGGTGCCTTCCGGGTGGAGTGGGACGGCGGGCCGTGGGCGCGGCTGGTGTTCGACCACCCGACCCGCCCGGTCAACGTGCTGGACGCCGGCGCGCTCGAAAGCCTGGGCGCCGCGCTCGACGACCTCAACGCCCGCGGCGAGGTCAAGGGCGTGCTGGTGGTGAGCGCCAAGCCCGGCTCCTTCATCGCCGGCGCCGACGTGAACGCCATCGGCTCGCTCACCAACCGCGCGGAGGTCCTGCAGCTGGTGCGTCGCGCCCACGACGTGTTCGGGCGGCTGGCCGCGCTGCGCGCGCCCACGGTCGCGTGCATTGACGGGGTGTGCCTGGGCGGCGGGCTGGAGCTGGCGCTGGCCTGCGACGCGCGCCTCGCCACCGAGGAGAAGCGCACCCAGCTGGGCCTGCCCGAGGTCAACCTGGGCATCTTCCCGGGCTTCGGCGGCAGCCAGCGGCTGCCGCGGCTGGTGGGGCTCTCTACCGCGCTGGACCTGATGCTCTCGGGCCGCGCGGTGGACGCGCGCAAGGCGGAGCGCATCGGCCTGGTGGACCGCGCGGTGCCCCAGGCGTGGCTCATGGAGCGCGCGGCCGAGATGCTGCAACGCCTGGCGGCGCGCCCCCCGGACCGCGGCCGCCCGCGCTTCCGGCCTCGCAGCGCAGCGCAGTGGGCGCTCGACGCCAACCCGGCCGGGCGCAGCGTGGTGCTGCAGCGCGCGCGGCAGGAGGTGCTGCGCCGCACGCGGGGACACTACCCGGCCCCGCTCGCCCTGCTCGAGGTGGTGCAGCGCGGGCTCTCCCTGCCGCTGGCCGAGGCGCTGCGGGTGGAGGCCGAGCGCGTCTCGGACC
>JBBIHL010000106.1:7474-8787 GCA_037447075.1 Candidatus Eiseniibacteriota bacterium
CGGAGTGCAAGGGCCTGGGGCGGCTGTTCCAGCTCTCCGAGCGCACGCGCAAGGACCCGCCCGGGCTCGACCCCGAGGCCCGCGCCCAGGAGGTGCGGCGCCTGGGGCTGCTGGGTGCGGGGGTGATGGGCGGCGGCATCGCCGAGCTGGCCAGCCGCCAGGGCATCCAGGTGCGCATGCGCGACATCAAGCCCGAGCCGCTCGCCCACGCCCTGGTCACGGCGCGCCAGCGCGTGGACGAGGCCGCGCGGCGCCGCGGCACGCCGGCGCGCGAGCGCGACGCGCAGATGGCGCGCATCCTGCCCACCGTGGAGCTCACCGGGTTCGGGCTGTGCGACTTCGTGATCGAGGCGGTGGTGGAGGACCTGGACATCAAGCGCAAGGTGCTCGCCGAGGTGGAAATCCGCACGCCGCCCACCGCGGTCATCGCCACCAACACCTCGTCGCTCTCGGTGACGGAGCTGGGCGCCGGGCTCGCCCATCCCGAGCGCTTCCTGGGCTTCCACTTCTTCAACCCGGTGCATCGCATGCCGCTGGTCGAGGTGGTCCGCACCCGGCGCACGTCGGATGGCGCCCTGCTCACCGCGCTGGCGCTGGCCCGCACGCTGGGCAAGACGCCGGTGGTGGTGAACGACTCGCCCGGCTTCGTCGTGAACCGCGTGCTGATGGCCTACCTGCGCGAGGCCCTCCACCTCTTCGAGGAAGGCTTCCCGCTGCCGGCGGTGGATCGCGCGATGCGCTTCTTCGGCATGCCCATGGGGCCCTTCGAGCTCCTGGACGAGGTCGGGCTGGACGTGGCCCGGAAGGTGGCGGCGGTGCTCGCCCAGGCCTTCCCGGAGCGCATGACCGTCTCGCCGGTGCTGGACCGGCTGATCGAGAAGGGCAGGCTGGGGCGCAAGAACGGCCTGGGCTTCTACCGCCACCACGGTAGCCGGCGCACCCCCGACCCGCACGCGCGCTCTCTGGCGCGGCTCTCGCGCGAGCGCTCCGCTCCGCCCCTCGAGCACCTGGGCGAGCCCATGGTGCTGGCCATGATCAACGAGGCGGCGCACGCCCTGGACGGCGGGGTGGTGCCGGACGCGGGTGCGGTGGACCTGGCCATGGTGCTGGGCACCGGCTTCCCGCCCTTCCGGGGCGGCCTGCTGCGCTACGCGGACTCGCTGGGACTGGGTCGCGTGGAGGCCCGGCTCAACTCGCTGCGCGCCCAGCGCGGCGAGCGCTTCCGGCCGGCGGCCATGATCTCGCGCCTGGCGCGGACCGGTGGCGCCTTCGCCGGGCCCGCCGCCGAGGCGGCCGCGGCGGCGGCCGGAGCG
>JBBIHL010000107.1:0-8783 GCA_037447075.1 Candidatus Eiseniibacteriota bacterium
GAGCGGGTACAACTGTCAACCATGAAGTTCATCTGTTTACGCTGACTCAACCCGCTGGAAGCCTCGGCCTTGGGCCGGCCGATCCGTTCCCGCGCGCGCGACTCGATGCCCGGCCGGTGGCGATGCCGCGCCCCGCCGCCTTCAGGGGGTATCCTGTGGGCCGCGCTCACAATGCTGCGGCCGCTGCGTCGCCCCCAGCGCCGCGACCGAACCCCTCACGCCGCCCCCCTCCCTCCCGCCTTCACCTCCGCCATCACGATCCCGGCGATGATGAGCGCGGCGCCCACCCACTGGCGCGGCGAAAGCGCCTCGCCCAGCCACCAGCGGGCGAACAGCGCGGCCGCCAGCGGCTCGAAGCTCAAGATCAGCCCCACCCGGGTGGGCGTGGTGATGCCCTGGGCCCAGGCCTGCACCGAGAACGCCAGCGCGCTGGCCACCACCGCCATGCCGGCGACCGCCCCCCACACGTGGGCGGGGACCTCGCGGGGCGGGCCCTCGGTGGGGAGGAGCAGCGCGGCGAGCACGGCGGTCCCCAGGGTCTGCGCGGCCCCCACGGCCAGGGGCGGCATCGCCTCCGCCGCCCGCTCCATGAAGATGATGTGCCAGGCGTAAGCGACCGCGCAGCCCAGCAGCAGCAGCTCGCCCAGGCCGGGGCGCATGGGACCCGACAGCGTGAGCAACGCGAGCCCCGCCGTGGCGCTCGCCACGCCCGACCACTCCAGCGCGGTGGCGCGCTTGCCCAGCAGCAGGCCGAAGACCGGGACCAGCACCACGCTCACCGCGGTGAGGAAGGCGGCCAGCGTGGCCCCCGAAAGGCGCAGGCCCAGCGTCTGGAACGCGAAGCCCAGGCCGAGCAGCCCGCCCACCACGGCGCCCCAGCGCCAGCCGTCCGGCCGGGCGCGGCGCGCGTCGCGCAGGGCGAAGGGCAGCAGCGCCAGCGTGGCGATCGCGAAGCGCGCGGCCAGGTAGGCGAAGGGCGGGAGGTAGCGGAGGATCTCCTTCGCGATCGGGAAGGTGGCGCCCCACACGCAGGCCGTGGCGAGGAGCGCCAGCTCGGCGGCGAGCCGGCGCCCGAGGGAGGGCGGCCTCATCGCGCGCGGCGCAGTCGCGCGGCGGGCGGCCTTCGGGTGCGCATGGCCCGGGGCCCTGCTACTCGCCGATCACCTTGACGAGCACGCGCTTCTTCCGCCGCCCGTCGAACTCCCCGTAGAAGATCTGCTCCCACGGGCCGAAGTCCAGCTTGCCGCCGGTGATCGCCACCACCACCTCGCGCCCCATCACCTGGCGCTTGAGGTGGGCGTCGGCGTTGTCCTCGCCGGTGTCGTTGTGCCGGTACTGCGAGGTGGGGGCGTGCGGCGCCAGGCGCTCCAGCCAGGCCTCGTAGTCGTGGTGCAGGCCGGGTTCGTCGTCGTTGATGAAGACGCTGGCGGTGATGTGCATGGCATTCACCAGGACCAGGCCCTCCTGGACGCCGCTCTCGCGCACGACCCGCTCGACCTGGGGGGTGATGTTCACCAGCGCCCGCCGCGCGGGCACGTTCATGACCAGGTACTCGGTGCGCGATCTCACGGCCGGCAATCTAGCACGCCGGGGCCGCGACGCAGCGGGCGCCCGGCCCGCCGGCAGCGCCCCGGAGGGCGCCGTGGCAGGACGGGATTTGGCTTGCCCGCCGCGAAGACGGCGTGCTACGACTAACCGCTTGACGTTCCACGCATTCGGCCAACTCATGCCGCCCGGCCGGGGAGGCGCCGCGCAACCCGGCCGGCAGAACGCCCACCCAACCCGGCCTTTGGGGCCGGCAAGGAGACCAACATGACGCCGCAAGACCGCCTCCGCCTGGGCCTCGCGGGAACCGCCCTGCTCGCGCTCTTGGCACTCGGCTGCGGGGGCGCCGCCGAGCCCGAGCTGGTCGTCGGCGAATACGGATCCCTCACCGGAAACGACGCGACCTTCGGCCAGTCCACCAAGAATGGCGTCGAGCTGGCCTTCGACGACCTGGTGGCCGGCAAGCAGGGCCGGATCGGCGGGCTCAAGGTCCGCATCGTGGTCGAGGACGACCAGGGCAAGGCCGAGGAGGCGGCGACCGTCGTGCAGAAGCTGGTGAACCAGGACCGGGTGGTGGCGGTGCTGGGCGAGGTGGCCTCCTCGCGGAGCCTGGCCGGCGGGCCCATCTGCCAGCAGGCAGGGGTGCCGATGATCTCGCCTTCCTCGACCAACCCCCGGGTGACGCAGGTGGGGGACTACGTCTTCCGCATGTGCTTCCTCGACGACTTCCAGGGCTGGGTGATGGCCAAGTTCGTGGCCGAGAACCTCAAGCTCAAGCGGGTGGCGATGTTCAAGGACGTGAAGAACGACTACAGCGTGGGGCTCGCCCAGTACTTCACCAACGCCTTCGGCGCCATGGGCGGCCGGGTGATCGCCGAGCAGGCCTACCAGTCGGGCGAGACGGACTTCCGGGCGCAGCTCACCGCGCTCAAGGCCGCCAACCCGCAGGCCATCATCGTGCCCGGCTACTACACCGAGGCCGGACTGATCGCCCGGCAGGCGCGCGAGCTGGGCATCAAGGTTCCGCTGGTGGGCGGCGACGGGTGGGAGAGCGAGCAGCTTCTGCAGATCGGGGGCGATGCCCTCAACGGCACCTACTACTCGAACCACTGGGCGCTGGACTTCCCCGACCCCAAGCTGCAGGACTTCCTCAAGAAGTACCGCGCCAAGTACGGGTCGGATCCCGACGCCATCGGGGGGCTGGCGTTCGACGCGGCCAACGTGCTGTTCGCCGCGCTCGAGAAGCTCGCGGCCGACGACGCCAGGACGTTCGCAGGGCTCTCCTCGAAGTTCGCGGGCAAGCCGGAGCGCGCCGCCGCCACCAAGAGGCTTCGCGACCTGATCGCCGCCACCGCCAACTACGGCGGCGTCACCGGCACGATCACCCTGGACGCCAACCGCGACGCCTCGAAGCCGGCGGTCGTCATCGCGGTGAAGGACGGCAAGAAGGTCTACGAGACCACGATCCATCCCGAGGGTCGGCCGGCTTCCTGAGCGGAGCCCCCGGCTCGCGTCGCCCGCCCGTGTCGGAGTTCTTCCAGCAGCTCGTCAACGGCGTGACCTGGGGCAGCGTCTACGCCCTGATCGCCCTGGGCTACACGATGGTCTACGGCATCCTGCGCCTCATCAACTTCGCCCACGGCGACGTCTACATGCTGGGGGCGTTCTTCGCCTTCTTCGCCGCCCGCTGGCTGGGCGTGGCGCGGAGCCCCACGCCGGCGGGGGCGCTGCTCGTGCTGCTGATCTCGATGGCGGGCTGCGGGGTGGTGGGCTACGTCATCGAGCGCTTCGCCTACAAGCCGGTACGCAAGTCCCCGCGCCTCTCGGCGCTGATCACGGCGATCGGGGTCTCGCTGCTGCTGGAGAACGGCGGCATCCTGGTGTTCGGGCCCGATCCCAAGTTCTTCCCGCAGGTCATCCCCGCGTCGAACATCCCGCTGGGCGGCGGGGTCACCATCTCCAACCAGCAGGTCATCATCCTGCTGGTCTCGGTGGCGCTGATGCTGGGCCTGACCTTCGTGGTGCTCCACACCCGCGTGGGCAAGGCGATGCGCGCCGTGTCGCACAGCCACACGGCGGCGGCGCTGATGGGGATCTCGGTGGACCGCATCATCACCTTCACCTTCGTCCTGGGGTCCACCCTGGCGGCGGCGGCGGGGGTGCTGGTCGCCCTGCAGAACCCCAAGATCGAGCCGCTCATGGGGATCATGCCCGGCCTCAAGGCCTTCGTGGCCGCGGTGCTGGGGGGCATCGGCAACATTCCGGGCGCGGTGGTCGGGGGGCTCGTGATGGGGCTCGCCGAGGTCATGGTGGTGGCCTACCTGTCGCCCACCTATCGGGACGCGATCGCCTTCGTGCTGCTCATCGTCATCCTGCTCGTGCGCCCGGCGGGCATCCTGGGGCGCTACGCGGCCGAGAAGGTGTGACGATGCGGCGCGCGGCCTGGACGGCGGGCACGGTGGCCTTGTTGCTGGCGCTCGACCTCGTCCTGCCCGGGACGCTCAACCCCTACCACATGCAGATCCTCATGCTGTGCGGCATCAACGTCATGCTCGCCGTCTCGCTCAACCTCATCAACGGCTTCACCGGCCAGTTCTCCATCGGCCACGCCGGGTTCATGGCGATCGGCGGCTACGGCTCGGCGATGTTCTCGCTGCACGTGGGCAGGGGCTGGGTGGCCGCGCTCGCCGCCGGCGGCGTGCCCGCGCCGATCGCGCAGGGGGCCGCGCTGCTCACGGCGCTCGCGCTCGGCGGGCTGCTCGCGGCCGGCGCCGGCTACCTGGTGGGGCTCCCTTCCCTGCGGCTGCGCGGCGACTACCTGGCGATCGTCACGCTGGGCTTCGGCGAGATCATCCGCGTGGTCATCCAGAACGTGGACGCGGTGGGCGGCGCCCGCGGCCTGCCGGGCATCCCGGGCTGGGCGGACTTCTTCTGGGTGGGGCTGGGCGTGGCGGGCGTGCTGGCGGTGTCCCGCAACCTGGCCCACAGCACCCATGGCCGGGCGCTGTTCGCCATCCGCGAGGACGAGGTGGCGGCCGAGGCGCTGGGGGTGAACATCACCGCCTACAAGGTGCTCGCCTTCGTGATCGGCGCCTTCTTCGCGGGCGTGGCGGGGGGCCTGTTCGCCCACTACCTCTCCTACCTCAACCCCAACTCCTTCACCTTCATCAAGAGCATCGAGGTGATCGCGATGGTGGTGCTGGGCGGGCTGGGCAGCGTCTCGGGCTCGGTGCTGGCGGCCGTCATCCTCACGCTCCTGCCCGAGGTGCTGCGCCCGGTGAAGGAATACCGCATGGTGATCTACTCGCTCATGATCATCGTGCTCATGATCACGCGGCCCCAGGGCCTGCTGGGCACCCGCGAGCTCTCGCTGCGCCGCCTGCTCGGGCGCTTCCGGCCGGCGCGCGAGACGGCATGAGCGCGGCGCCGGCGGGGAGCGGGCGGGACGGGCCGGCCCTCCTGCAGCTCGAGCGGGTGACCATCTACTTCGGCGGCCTCAAGGCGGTCGCCGAGCTGGACCTGGAGGTGGGCGAGGGCGAGCTGGTGGGCCTGATCGGGCCCAACGGGGCGGGGAAGACCACGGTGTTCAACCTGATCACCGGCGTCTACGCGCCCACCGCGGGCCGCATCCTCTTCGCCGGGCGGCCGATCCAGGGCATGAAGCCCCACCGCATCGCGCACGTGGGCATCACGCGCACCTTCCAGAACAGCCGGCTGTTCGGCGCGCTGTGCTGCCGCGACAACGTGTGCATCGCGTCCCACCAGCACGCGCGCGCCGGGCTCGTGGACGCCGTGCTGCGCACCGGCCGCTTCGCCCGCGACGAGGCGGCCATCCAGCGGCGCGCCGGGGAGCTGCTCGAGGTGCTCGGGCTCTCGGCCTGGGCCGAGGCGCGCGCCTCGGAGCTGCCCTACGGCCAGCAGCGGCGGCTGGAGATCGCGCGCGCGCTGGCGGGCGAGCCGCGGCTGCTCCTGCTTGACGAGCCGGCCGCGGGGCTCAACCCCCTGGAAACCGAGCAGCTCATGCGGCTGATCGAGGAGATCCGCGAGCGCTTCAAGCTCACGCTGCTCCTGATCGAGCACGACATGCGCGTGGTGATGGGCATCTGCCGGCGGATCGCGGTGCTGGACTACGGCGTGAAGATCGCCGAGGGGACGCCCGCGGAGATCCGCACCGACCCCAAGGTGATCGAGGCCTACCTGGGCGAGGAGGTGCGCGCCGACCTGGGAGCGGGAGGCTGACGTGCTCGAGGTCGAGGGGCTCGACGTCTACTACGGCGCGGTGCACGCGCTCAAGGGGGTGAGCGTGCGCGCGGAAGGCGGCGAGATCGTGACGCTGATCGGCGCCAACGGCGCGGGGAAGACCACGCTGCTGCGCTCCATCTCGGGGCTGGTGCCCTCGCGGTCGGGCGCGGTGCGCTTCGAGGGCCGCGACGTCACCCGGCTGCCGGCGCACGAGATCGTGGGGCTGGGGGTCTCCCAGGCCCCCGAAGGCCGCATGGTCTTCGCCAACCTCACGGTGGAGGACAACCTGGAGCTGGGCGCCTACCGCCGCAAGGACCGCCCCGGGATCCGGGAGGACCGCGACCAGGTCTTCCAGCTCTTCCCCCGGTTGCGGGAGCGCCGCAAGCAGAACGCGGGCACCCTCTCGGGCGGCGAGCAGCAGATGCTGGCCATCGGGCGCGCGCTCATGTCGCGCCCGCGGCTGCTGCTGCTCGACGAGCCTTCGCTGGGGCTGGCCCCGCTCCTGGTGCGCGAGATCTTCAAGACCATCGCCGAGATCAACCGCCGCGGCGTCACCGTGCTGCTGGTGGAGCAGAACGCCCACATGGCGCTGTCGCTGGCCCGGCGCGGCTACGTGCTCGAGACCGGGCGCGTGGCGCTGGAAGACACCGCCGCGAACCTGCTGCGGAACCAGGAGGTCAAGAAGGCCTACCTGGGCGGGTAGGGCGCCACCCGGGAGGCCGCGATCCGGGCCCGGACCGCCCGCGGGCCTGTGAGGCGCCGCCTCGCCGACGCGTGTCGGTCTCTTCCTACACCAGCGCCGGGCCGGTCCTCGTTCAGAGTCCCTGAACCCAGGATTTACATACACAAAACTGCTTCCAAGCTGCATCTCTGTTCTTGTTCGAGCCGCGGGCGCGGGCTAGAATCATGTCGTCGTCTTGGGGCGAGCAAGTCCCCTTCGCGTCCGTACAGGTGCATTCCCCGGTCGCACAACCTGCCCAACCCTCACCGGAAGGAGTGACTCGCCATGCGCCTTCGCTACCGCTTCGCCCTGCTCGCCGCTTTCGCCCTGGTCCTCGTCCTCGGCAGCCCGAACAACGCCCTCGCGTACCTGGTCGGGTTTTCCGCGAACCTGCAAGGCAGCCAGGAGGTGCCGCCCAACGCCTCGCCCGCGACCGGGACCGCGATCCTGATCTACGACACGGTGGCCAACACACTGACCACCAACATCACGTTCTCCGGGCTGCTCGCCGGGCTCACGGCGTCGCACATCCACGGGCCCGCGGCTCCCGGCGTGAACGCGGGCGTGCTCCATGGCTTCCCCACGACCCCGCTCGGCTCGATGTCGGGTTCCTACTCGGACGTGTGGTCGGGCCTCACGGCGACGCAGGTGGGCTACCTGAACACCGGCCAGCTCTACGTCAACCTTCATACCTCGCTCTATCCGGGCGGTGAGATCCGCGGCCAGATCCTGTCGGATCCCACGCCGACCCGCCCCTCCACCTGGGGCCGCATCAAGGCGCTGTATCGCGACAAGTAAAGCCCCAGGTCCTCGCACGCGGGCCCGGCAACGCCGGGCCCGACGTGCGTACGGCGCGCGCTCCCCTGTCAACCTCATGACACGTGCGCGCACTCCTTCCCTATAATCGGTCGCATGCTCGCCGTCCGCCCGACCCTGCCGCGGGCCGCCACCGCGGATCCCCCCGGGCCGCGAATCCTGGCCGGGGCTCTCGCCCTGGCCGTCTTGGCGTCCGGACTGCACGCCGCGGTGGCGAGCCCCCCCGCCGCGACGTCGGCCGCGGCGAGCGCCGGCCACCACGCCAACCGCCTCATCCGCGAGAAGAGCCCGTACCTGCTCCAGCACGCCTTCAACCCGGTGGACTGGTACCCGTGGGGAGAGGAGGCCTTCACCAGGGCGCGGCGCGAGAACAAGCCCATCCTGCTCTCGATCGGCTACTCCACGTGCCACTGGTGCCACGTGATGGAGCGCGAGTCTTACGACAATCCCGCCATCGCCGAGCTGCTCAACCGCTGGTTCGTGGCCATCAAGGTGGACCGCGAGGAGCGCCCCGACGTGGATGAGCTCTACATGTCCGCGATGCGGGCGCTCGGGCTCGGGGGCGGCTGGCCGCTGAACGTATTCATGACTCCCGACCTCAAGCCGTTCTACGGCGGCACCTACTTCCCGCCGGAGGAGCGCGAGGGCCGGCCGGGGCTCCCCCGGGTGCTGGCACGGGTCCACGACCTGTGGGAGCGACGCCCCGAGGAGCTGCGGCACAGCGGGAGCCGCGTGCTGGAGGCGCTGGGGCGGATGGAGCGGGCACCCGACACCTCGCGCGTCGCCCTGGCGGCGCTGCTCGACTCGGCCGCCGCCCTGCTGCGGCGGGGCTACGATCCGAACCATGGCGGCTTCACCGCGGCCCCCAAGTTCCCCTCGCCGGGAGAGCTGTGCTTCCTGCTGCGTGACGCCGAGCGCAGCGGGCGGGCGGGCGACCGCGGGATGGCGCTGTTCACGTTGCGCGCGATGGCGGCCGGCGGCATCCACGACCAGCTGGGCGGCGGTTTCCACCGCTACTCCGTGGACGGGCGCTGGGTCGTGCCCCACTTCGAGAAGATGCTCTACGACCAGGCCCAGCTCGTGTGGGCCTACCTGGAGGCGTTCCAGGTGTCGCGCGACCAAGCGTTCGCGGAGGTGGCGCGCGACGTCCTCGACTACGTGGCGCGGGACTTGAGCGCGGCGGATGGCGGCTTCCACTCGGCGGAGGACGCCGACAGCGAGGGGGAGGAGGGGAAGTTCTACGTCTGGACGCCGGCGGAGCTGGAGCGCGTGCTGGGCGCGGCCGACGCGGGCGTGGTCGCCTACCGCTACGGCGTCACCCCCGAGGGCAACTTCGAGGGCGGCGCGAGCGTGCTGCACCGTTCGCGTGACCTGGACGAGACCGCCCGCCGCTTCGCGATGACGCGCGCGCGCGCGGAGCGGACCGGCGACGCGGGCGATCGGCAGCACCTTTCCAGCG
>JBBIHL010000108.1:0-8741 GCA_037447075.1 Candidatus Eiseniibacteriota bacterium
GGCGCCGGTCCCACGCCGCAGGGAAAACGCCGTCCCGCCGACGATGCTCCCCCTTCCCCCTCCAGCTGGCCGCACCCACGAGGCCCGCGATCGAGACGGGGCACACCTCCGCGCGTGGTAGGTTGCCGACGTGACACCCAGGAAGAAGTCGAGCAGGCAGCGTCGCCGCAGACCGACGAGAGCCGCCAGACCCACCCGGGCCAAGCAGCCCTGGCGGCCGAAGCCGGGACTTCCCGCCGTGGCGCGACTGCTCGAGGGCCAGCCATGGGAGCGGGTGGCGGCGGTCCTCGTGGAGGCAGGCCTTGAGCCGCCACAGGTCATGCCCGGGCTGCGCGCCTACGCGGAGGCGGTGCTCTCATGGAATCGAAACGTCTCCAATCTGATATCCGACAAGGACGAAGCGAGATTCGTTGAACGACATCTGCTGGAGTCGCTCGCGGGAGTGACGCTGGCGAACTCGCAGGGGGTGGGGCGTTGGATCGACCTGGGGTCGGGCGCCGGTCTACCCGCAATCCCCTTGATCCTCTGCGGGGTTGGCCGGGATTGGACGCTGGTGGAGGCGCGCCGGACCAAGGCGCTGTTTCTGACCAAGTTCGCCAAGGACAGCGGTTTGCATGGCGTCGAAGTGGCCTGCGCCAGGTTCGAGACGTGGGTTGGCGAAGGAGGAGTGCAGGGCCAGTTCGACGGGATGACCTCGCGCGCAACCCTCAAGGCTATGCCGACGATCGAGTTGGCCATGAAAGTCCTGATGCCAGGCGGGCGGCTCCTGCTCTGGAAGGGCAGCAGCTGGGCTGACGAGCTGGGTCTCACCGATGATGAGAGGACCGGATGGCGCCTTGTCGAGAGCCGCCGTTTGCCGAACTCGTCGTGCGTCGTACTCGAGATCGTCGTTGGAGAAGCTACATAGTCGTTTGTAGTGACTAATGTTGTTCGATCTTCAAGCCCTATGTTTCACGTGAAACATCGGGCTTGCCAGCGCGCGAGGCTCGCTGTAGAGTGCGCGGCACGCCGCGGCCGCGAGGCCCGGCACACACCCGCATGGCGGGAAAGGACGCTCGCCCCCGCATCACCAGGGAATGGGAAGAGTCATCGCAGTAGCCAGCCAGAAGGGCGGAGTCGGCAAGACCACGACCGCCATCAATCTTGGCGCCGCCATCGCCCAGGAGAGCCGCAGGGTCCTGCTGGTGGACATTGACCCGCAGGCGAACGCCACGAGCGGCCTGGGGATCAACGGCAACAACCTGCGCCAGGGGATCTACGAGGTCCTGATCGGGACGGCCGAGCTGCGCCACGCGATCGTGCAGACCACGCTGGCCAACCTGGACCTGGTCCCCTCGGGAGCGCGGCTCTCGGGTGCCGAGGTCGAGCTGGTGGGTGTGATGGCCCGCGAGACCCGGCTGCGCGGCGCCTTGAGTGCCATGCGCGAGGAGTACGACTTCGTGTTCGTGGACACGCCGCCGGCCCTGGGACTGCTCACCGTCAATGCGCTCACGGCGGCCGATTCCGTCCTGATCCCCCTGCAGTGCGAGTACCTCGCGCTGGAGGGGCTCACCCAGCTGATCGGCGCCATCCGCCTGGTCCAGGAGCACCTGAACTCTGCCCTGCGCATCGAGGGCGTGCTGCTCACCATGTTCGACGCCCGGCTGAATCTGGCCCAGCAGGTGGCCGAGGAAGCACGGAAGTTCTTTTCGGACAGGGTGTACAAGACCGTCGTTCCACGTAACGTCAGGCTCAGCGAGGCTCCCAGTTTTGGCAAGCCGATCGCGCTCTATGACCCGCACTGCGCGGGCGCCGAGAGCTACCGAGAGCTGGCCAAGGAGGTGCTGGACTATGCAACGGAAGGCGCTCGGGCGCGGGCTTGAGGCCCTGATCCCGACTCTGGAGCTTCCAGCCGACGCCGCCGGGGTGGCGGAGATCGGCCTGGATGAGATCACTCCCAACCCGTTCCAGCCGCGCGGCGGCTTCGACGAGCAGGCGATTGACCAGCTGGCGGAGTCCATCAAGAGCAGCGGGGTCCTCCAGCCGGTCATGGTGCGCCGGCTGGCCGAGAGCGGCTACCAGCTGGTGGCCGGCGAGCGGCGGCTGCGCGCGGCCAAGCGCGCCGGGCTGGACCGCATCCCGGCGATCGTGCGCGAGGTGGCCGACGACGAGATGCTGGAGCTCGCCCTGGTCGAGAACCTTCAGCGGGAAGACCTCAACCCACTCGACGAGGCAAGGGCCTACCAGGCCATGGTGAGCCGCCTGGGCCTTACCCACGAGCAGGTGGCCAAGCGGGTCGCCAAGGACCGCACTTCCATTTCCAATTCGCTGCGCTTGCTTGAGCTTTCGGAAGAAGTTCAGGAGATGGTTTCACGTGAAACATTGTCTGCCGGCCACGCCCGCGCCCTGCTCGCCCTGGGGGGGCGCGCCGAGCAGATCGCCACCGCCCGCTACGTCGCGACCCGGGGGCTCTCGGTGCGGCGCACGGAGGTGCTGGTGAGGCGGAAGCTGCGCCGCCTGCACAGCCGCCCGCGGGCGCAGCGGCTTCCTGGGCTGACCGAGTGGCAGACCAAGCTCCAGCAGCGATTCTCCACCCGCGTGGCGATCAAGCCTGGTCGCCGCGGCGGCCTGGTGGAGTTCGAGTTCTACGATCAGGGCGACCTGGAGCGCCTGCTGGAAGCGTGGGGAGTCCTCTAGCGAGCGCAGGGAGCCTATTCCCGCGGCCAGGTAGGCCCGGACGACTCCAGGGAGGGCAAGAGATGAGATTCCGACCACGGGCCAACGACGAGCTTCCGCCCGCTCCGAACACGGTGATTGGAGTGGGCTCGAGCCTGCACGGAACGCTGATGGTCTCCGGTACCTTGCGGATTGACGGGGAGTTCGAAGGCGACGTGCTCAACTGCGAGCGCGTGGAGGTCGGCGAGCACGGCGTGCTGCGCGCCGATGTCGAGGTGCGGGAGGCGCTCATCGCCGGACGGATGTTCGGGAACATCCGAGCCGCGGGGGGCGTGCTCATGAAGTCCGGGGCCCAGGTCGAAGGCGACGTGGCGGCGCCCAGCGTTGCCATCGAGCCCGGCGTTCAGTTCAACGGTCGCTGCACCACGACCGAGCCGGGAGCGGACCCTTTGGCGCTGGCCGGCTCGACCGCGGGCTCATCCCAACGCTAGCAGCCAAGCCACGTAGTGATACCGTGATGGGGTCCGCTTGCCGGAATGGTGGACACCCGGGGTGGCGCTTGCGTGGCCGTGGGGAAGCGTGCCAGGTCGCTGTTGGCGAGGCCAGGCGGTGGGCGACCGCCAGAGCGGGAAGCCGGCGCGCCTAGCGGGTGATGGCGCCCAGGTCCAGCTCCTCCCACTCGGACCCGGTCCAGCGGTAGAGCCGCTCGCGGTGGGACTTCTCCGTGGGTGAGTAGGTGTATTCGACGGTCCGGCCGCTGCCTGCGCGCTTGCTGTAGTGGATCTTCTTGTCGATCACGATTGGCCGTGAGATGCGCTCGAGCTTCATCTTGCCGGCGGGAGTCTTGAAGACGACGATCTCCCTCACCCCGGCGTCCTCCACCGGTTCGTTCTGGGTGCGCGCCTCGATGCCGAACTTGCGCTGGATCTGCTCGACCAGGGTCTCCCACTTCTCGTCCGTCACGGCTCGCTCCGGTTGAGGCCGGTCTGCCGACTTCTCGATCGTGACGCTACCAAAGCATCGAGCGCCTCTCAACCGGCGGGCGGCCACCGCGCTCGGCCTGCTCGCCCTGGCTGCGGCCGGGGCGGTGGCGGGCAGCTCCGGGACTTCGCGCGAGTCGGAAGCGCCGAGACCTGCGCCCGCCGGCTCGCCGCTTCTCGCCTCCGAAGGATGGGCGGCGCGGCCACCCCATCTCGCGGCCGCCCCCGACACGGTCCCCTTCGAGAACGTCGAGGGAGCGATCGTGCTGCGGGCGCGGATTGTCTCGGCCATCCGCGACACGGCAGGGGAGTTCATCCTCGACACCGGCGCAGGCTACTTGGCGCTCGATGAGGGGCTTGGCGTGGGCTTGGGGCTGGAGCGCGCGGAAGCGCGGGGAAGCCAGTCGGGGGTCGCGCTCTCGTCGGGCCCGATCGAGCGGATGGAGATGGCGGGGCATGCCGTCCGCGGCCTACAGCCCGTCCTGCTGTTCGACGCCTCCGCGGTGCGCCAGGCGGTGGATCGGCCGATCCTGGGGCTGGTGGGCCGCCAGGCGCTGGGGAACGGCTGCATCGTGATTGACTATTCGAGCGAACGCCTCATCTTCCAGCCGGCGCTTCCCGGGGCCTCGGGGGCGGACCATGTGGTGCCCTTCGAGCTGCTGGGCGACGCCAAGATCGTGGTGCGGGCCAGCATCGGCGGAGGCAGGGCGGGGGACTTCATCCTGGACACCGGGGCCACCAAGTGCGTGCTCTTCGAGGAGCAGCTGGGGCGGGTGGCTCCGGGCCACCGCTCGTGGCGCGGTCTCGAGGGCCTCAGCGCGCCCACCGTGAGCGGGGAGGCGGCAATGCGGCTGGTGCGCCTCCCCACCTTGCGCGTGGGGCGGCGAGGGCCCGTGGTGGCCGGGGTCGAGGCCGGCGTCATCTCCGGGACTCTGGGCCGCCAGCTCGCACAGGTCACGGGCCGCCCGATCGTCGGGCTCATCGGCTACTCCTATCTCGAGCGCTTCCGGCTGGCCATTGACTATGGAGGCGACCGATTGGTGTTTACGCCCGTCCCGGACTACCAGGATCCAAGGCCCTACGAGTTCACCACCGTGGGCCTTCAGCTGGCCAGGAGCCCGCGGGGCGCCGAGGTGTCCGCGGTCGCCACGGGGAGTCCGGCGGCGCAAGCCGGGATCGCCGCGGGCGACGCGGTGCTTCAGGTGGACACGCTGGCGGCCGGTCGCCACGGCGTGCTCGCGCTGATGCGCGCCCTGGAGGGAGCGGCAGGGACGACGGTGACGCTGCGGCTGGCCCGGGGCGATTCGACCCGCACGGTCCAGCTGCGGCGCCGCGTGCTCCTCTAGGCGAGCCTTGGCGGATCGTCCCCGCGGTGCCTGGTCCCGGCCGCAACGCGGCGCCGGGCGCCTTCTGGTCATCGGGGCGACTCTCTTCTGGGGCACGTCCGCGACGGTGGCCCGCTTCCTGTTCGCGAACCAGGAGGTTCCACCCTTCTGGGTGGTGGAGACCCGCCTGCTCATCGCCACGGCGGTCCTGGGCGCGTGGCTGGGGCTGCGGCATCCCACGCTGCTGCGGGTGAGTCGCGCGGACTGGCCCTACCTCTTGACTCTGGGTGTCTTCGGCGTGGCCGCCATCCAGGGGACCTACTACTACACCATCGCCGAGCTGGGAGTGGGCCTGGCCATCCTGCTCCAGTACCTGGCACCCGCCCTGATCGTGGCCTACGAGGTCGCCCGGGGACGCGAGCGCTTCACGGCGGAAGTGGCGTCGGTGCTGGGTGCGGCGCTGCTCGGCACCCTGCTGCTCGTCAGCGGCGTGCCTCGTGGGGATTGGCGCGCGCACCCGGCCGGCTTCGCTGCGGGCTTCGCCTCGGCCTTGTTCTTCGCCTTCTACATCCTCTACTCGAAGCGGGGGCTGAGCCGCTACCGGGCCGAGACCATGCTGTTCTATACCTTCCTGATCGCCGGGGTGGCCTGGGCCCCGATGGCGCCTCCCCCCCGGCTGCTTGCGGCCGGGCTCGAGCCTCGAGTCTGGGCCCTGTTCGTCTATCTCGGCTTGTTCTCCACCCTGATCCCCTTCGCCCTGTTCGCAGCCGGGCTGCGACGGCTGGCGCCGTCCGAGGCGGCCGTGGTCGCCACCCTGGAGCCGGTGGTCGCCGTGACGTCTTCCGCCCTGCTCCTGGGCGAAGGGCTGGGCCCGTTGCAGACGGCGGGCGCCGCGCTGGTGCTGGCCGCGTGCGTGCTCGCGGCCCGCATCGAGGCTCCGCCGGCCCCGGAGCACGTCTAGCCCGACCTGTTCATGAGCCCGCGGCCTGCAAGCGCCGGCGGCAACTCGCGCCGCGCCCCGCACGTATCGAGACTCTGGCGGGGCCAGTTCCTTGACCGGGCGACGGGGCAGCGTCGGCCCCTGCCAGACTCAGCGTGACGCTGCCCCTCTCTTCCCCACGCGGCGCAGCGCCCCCGTCCGCTAGCTCGCCCGCGCCAGCTCCTCGGCGGCCATCCCGTGGCGGGCGCGCAAGACCGCCTTGAGCCGGTCGAGCCGCGCGTGGCTCACCGTCTCGATCGCATAGCGCTCGTCCCACGCCAGGTTTCCACCCAGCCACACCCGCAGCTCGGGGTGCTCGGACAGCAGCTCGAGCCCGAGCCGGCCCTTCAGCTCGCGCACCGCGCTGGCCACGCTTTGCGAGGGGGATAGGCTGAAGAGGACGTGGACGTGATCGCTGCCGGTGCCCACCTCGGTGAGCTCGATCGCGCGTTCCTGGCAGATGGCGGCGACGCGCCTGCGGATGGTGCCGCCGTGCTTCTCGCGCAGCACGGCACGTCGGCCGCGCGTGGACCAGGTGACCAGGTAGTGCAGCCGGCTGCGGTAGACCGGCTCCCACCGGCCGCGGAGCGTGGGGCTGATCGGGGGGGCCTGGGACGTGGACATGAAGCGCGCCTCCTGCGGGGACATGAACATTTGTGCACTACCATGCGTTGAAAAACGGGAGCCTGCGCTCCCGGTGACGCCGACTTGCCTGGCGAACGCACCTTGCACGTGCAGTCGCCGAGTCTCCTGCGCGCCCCGCCGATTCTGGGCGGCGCTGCCGTGAATCTCCCCCGGCTACCGGCCGAGGGTCCTGATGACTCCTTTCACCACGCCGAGGAGCTCGAAGTCGTCGCCCTCGCCCACCTCGATGGTCCGATGGTCGGGATTGGCGGGGACGAGCTCCACGCGACCCCTGCGTGTCTGGAACACCTTCACCGTGGCCTCCTCGCCCAGCCGGGCCACGACGGTCTCGCCAGGTTGCGCCTGCTTCTGCGGCTGCACGATCACGTAGTCCCCGGCCAGGATGCCCGCGTCCCGCATGCTGTCGCCGCGCACGCGCAGGGCGAAAACTCCCTGCCGATCGCCGAACAGGCCCTCCAGCTCCAAGCCTTCCTCGTAGGACTGCTCGGCAACGCCCCCCGGGCCGGCCGTGACGCGGCCCAAGATCGGGATCGTGCCGCGCACCGCCTGCCCCAGCACTCCCATCCCGCGCGAGATGCCGCGCAAGCGCTTCAGGACCCCTTCGCGTTCCAGCAGGCCGAGGTAGTAGCGCACCCCATTGGTGGAGGAGATGTGAAAGGCCCGCCCGATCTCCCGGATGGTCGGCGGGTAGCCGTTGTCACGGGAGTAGCGCTGGATGTAGCCGAAAATCTCGCGTGCGCGGTCTGTGAGCATGGCGAAGCAGCCTCCGGTCTACGATCCCCTGCGCGGCCGCCAGCAGCCGCCCGACGCCAGACACATTACTGCACACGCGTGCAGCCGTCAACCTGGAATCGAAGCAAGGGGCGACGTCGCGGCCCGCGCCGCCGGAGTCGCCTGCGGCCGTGGGCGAGTCCGCGCGCGATGGCCGAGCGCCGATCCCCCGGCAGCCCGGCTGCGCCGTGGACAGGCCGACCACGCGCGCATCAGCCCATGAACGACTGCGCGCCGACGGGGCTTGCCCCGACCGGCACCGGACGGACCTGCGCCCGCCGTGGACATCGCACGAGCCTCGGGGCCGCTGCAGCCGGCCGCGCGGCTCGTTGCAAGCGCCGCTGCGGTGCGTGAGTTGGTGCGCGCAGGCGGCACGCGGCGGCCTTGGCCCCGCGCTTGCGATGAGACGCACGCGAGGCTGCTTGATGGCCTCGAACACGACGAGCAAGGGGCGGATGGTCGGACTTGCCGAGGTTGGTCGCTATCGGGGGCCGGTCGACTGAAGCGGGTCCACCTCCGCTACCTTGTCGTCGGGTCCACTGCCCGCGCATCGGGCACGCGATGGCCCCGGCCCGGCCCGGGCTCAAGCGCGCCCGCCGCGGCGCCGATAACTCCTGCGGGCCCAAGCTTCTGCCTTTGCCCGGTCCGCCCGCCGGGCCCGCATCGCGACGCCAACGCGCGGCAGCCCCCGGGCTGCCTGCCACGACGGATTCCACCGTGCCCCAGCAACCGCGCTGCCACGTCTGGACCACGATACGAGGGTTCTGGGAGCGCGGGGAATGGGCCGAGTGCATCCGCCTGGTCAAGGCGGTGGTGGACGCCGACCCCTACGACGCCTCCCAGCGCTACCTGCTCGCGCGCCTCTACCTCAAGGTCGGAAACCAGCGCCACGCGCTCATCCAGTTCGAGAAGCTCCTGCCCCTGTGCGTGGGGCGCGGCGACCTCTACCGCGCGCTCGCGATGCAGAAGCAGGTGGATGAGCTGAGCCCTTCATCCGGCCAGCAGGAGGGCCGCTACGAGGCGATGCAGCGCTGGTTCCGCTCGCTCGGCATCCGCAGCCAGGCGGTGCGCGAGGGCGGCGTGCTGCAGCCGCTGCTCTTCCTCTCGCTGGCCTCGACCGGCTTCACCCGCGCCGCGGAGGCGTGCGTGGTGGAGCGGCTCGACCCCGGCGTGCACGAGCGCGAAGGGACGCCCGGCACGCTGTGGATCACGCTGCTGGGCGAGCTGCGCTGCGCCGAGGCCGACGCGCGCGCCACCTGGAACCCGGAGCGCGACCTGGAAGAAGGGCACTTCGTCCTGGTGGACCCTTCCATTCTCGCCTCGCGGCGCTATCGGTTCGAGGCGCTCAGCCCGGCGGACCTGCTGCGGCTGCCGGGCGAGGTCACC
>JBBIHL010000109.1:0-8713 GCA_037447075.1 Candidatus Eiseniibacteriota bacterium
GTCGCGCGACGCGCGGGCCACGGTGCGCGTCGCCGTGGTGACGGCGGACGGCGGCGAGGCGGCGGCCGCGCTCCCGCCGCTCGCGGGCTTCCAGTGGCTCACGCCGCCCCCCCAGGAACGCGGGCTGGAAGCGCTCGAGCAGGCGGTGAGCGCACGCCGCTTCGAGGGGGCCCTGCTGCTCCCCGCCGACTACGCGACCCGCGGCGGGGTCCAGCTGGTGGTGCGGCGCAGCAACCCCGGCTGGAAGGGCAAGCTCGAGCAGCACCTGCACGCGCAGGCGCGCGCGGCGCGGGCCGCGAGCCTGGGGCTGGCCGCCGCCGACCTGGAGCGCCTCGACGCCGCGGTGCACGCCACCGAGGTGGTGTCCATGCCGCAGGGCCGGGTCTCGCGCGCCGACCGCGTGGCGGCGGGCGTCTTCATGAGTCTGCTCATCATGGCCCTGTTCGTGAGCGCCAGCTACCTGGCCATCGGCATCACCGGGGAGAAGCAGGCGCGCGTGACCGAGGTGGTGGTCTCCGCCATCCGCCCGCAGGCCTGGACCGACGGGAAGATCGCCGCCTACACGGTGGTGGGGCTGGCCCAGGTCGCGCTGTGGTGCCTGGCCGCGGCGGCCATGCTGCTGTTCTTCCGCGTCCCCCTGTCGTTCCGCCTCAGCCCCGCCGTCCTCGCCGTCTCCGCGCTGATGTTCCTGCTGGGGCTGGCGCTCTACATGGCGCTCTTCGGCCTGGTCCTGGCGACCATCAAGGACCTGCAGTCCACCTCGAAGTTCCAGGCCTACCTGTACTTCCTGCCGCTCATCCCGTTCTTCTTCCTGGCGCCGATGATCCGCGCGCCCGATGCGCCCTGGGTGATGGTGGTCTCGCAGGTGCCGTTCTTCGCCCCGTTCCTGATCCCGGGCCGGCTCACGCTCGGCGCGGTCGCGTGGTGGGAGGTGGCGCTCGCCGTGGCGCTGGTGGCGGGGACGGCGCAGCTGCTCCGCCTGGCGGCGGGGCATGCCTTCCGGGTGGGGATGCTGATGTACGGGAAGGAGCTGTCGCTGCCCGAGCTGATCCGCTGGTCCCGGCAGGCGTGAGGGGGCCGCGAAGTCGAAGCCGGCCGCGGGACGCCGGCGCTCCAGCAGACTCCGGGCGGCTGCTGCCGGGCCTCCAGCTGGTGGTTGAATATCCACCACCAGCTGGTGAATAATCCACTGCACCATGGTGGCGCCCAAGCCGCTCTTCACCCGGCATCTCGCCGCCGCCCTGGAGACCGCCCTCGACGACACGCCGGTGGTTCTGGTCGTGGGGCCGCGCCAGTCCGGCAAGACCACCCTTTGCTCCTTGGTGGCGGCGCGCCGGAACGCCCGCCTGTTGAGCCTCGACGACGCCGCGACCGTCGCGGCGGCAAGCGCGGATCCCACAGGGTTCATCGCCGCGCTCGAGGGCGCGGTGGTTCTCGACGAGATCCAGAAGGCCCCCGGTCTGCTGCCGGCCATCAAGCTCGCCGTGGACCGGCGCCGCGAAGCCGGGCGTTTCCTGCTGACGGGATCGGCAGACGTCCTGGCGCTGCCGCGCGTGTCGGAGTCGCTGGCAGGGCGGATGGAGGTGCTCACCCTCTGGCCGCTCTCGCGCGGCGAGCTGGATGGACGGCGCGAGGGCTTCGTGCACGCGATGTTCTCACGGGGACGGCTGCCCCTTGCGACCCGTGGGGAGTCGAGAGTCGAGCTGATTGACCACGCCCTGCGCGGAGGCTTCCCCGAGGCGCTGGAGCGCAAGGACGCCGAGCGCCGCCGGGCCTGGTTTCGCTCCTACGTGACCACGCTCCTGCAGCGCGACGTCCGGGACCTGGCACAGATCGAGGGACTGACGGCCCTGCCCAGGCTCCTGGCCGTCCTCGCTGCGCGCTCCGCGTCGCTCCTGAACACCGCCGAGCTCTCCCGCAGTGTCGGCCTCCCCTACACCACGATGACGCGATACCTGGCGTTGTTCGAGAACGCGTTCCTGGTGCGGCGGATTCCGGCCTGGGCCGGTAACCGCGCACGCCGCGCCATCAAGACCCCGCGCGTGCTCATACCCGACGGCGGCTTGCTCGGTCACCTCGCCGGCCTGACGCCGTCTCGCCTCGCCGAGGAGCCCACCGCCGTCGGGCCGCTCCTGGAAAGCTACGTGGCGAGCGAGGTCCTGAAGCAGCTGGCCTGGAGCGAAACCCGCGCAGAGCTCCACCATTTCCGCACCCATGCGGGCCGCGAGGTGGACCTCGTCCTGGAGGCCGACGATGGCCGCCTGGTGGGCCTCGAGGTCAAGGCGGCTGCAACGGTCGGCGCAGCCGATCTGAAGGGGCTCGAGACGCTCCGCGACGCAGCCGGCAAGCGCTTCCACCGCGGCGCCATCCTCTACACGGGCCGCGAGACGCTTCCCTTCGGAGCCGACCTCTGGGCGATGCCCATATCCGCTCTCTGGCAGCTGGGCGCTCGTTCCCAGCGGCGGCGGTGACGACGGACCGTGCGGGAGGAGGCGTGGGGATCGGCGCCGGCCAAACGCGCCCCTTCGTTGACCCCCGAAAACACCGCATGCTACGCTGCTTCGACGCGCATCTCCCAGCGGTGCCGGCTCGTGCGCCGTTCCGCCCCGACCAGCCATAGGACCCCGCGTGACCCTTCAATCCGCCGACTCCGACCTCAAGGCCGTCGAGACCCTCAACCGCGCGCGGGACAAGATCCTGGCCGAGCTCCGCAAGGTCATCGTGGGGCAGGACGCGGTGGTGGACCAGCTCCTGACGGCGCTGTTCGCCAACGGCCACGTGCTCCTGATCGGCGTGCCGGGCCTGGCCAAGACGCTGCTGGTCTCCAGCCTGGCGCGCCTGCTCGACTTGAGCTTCAACCGCATCCAGTTCACGCCCGACCTGATGCCCAGCGACATCACCGGCACCGAGGTGATCGAGGAGGATTCCGCCACGCGCCGGCGCGAGTTCGTCTTCGTGCGCGGGCCGGTGTTCGCCAACATCGTGCTGGCCGACGAGATCAACCGCACCCCGCCCAAGACCCAGGCGGCGCTGCTGCAGGCCATGCAGGAGAAGGAGGTCACCTCGGGCGGAGAGACCTACGCCCTCGACCTGCCGTTCTTCGTGCTCGCCACCCAGAACCCGATCGAGCTGGAGGGCACCTACCCGCTGCCCGAAGCCCAGCTCGACCGCTTCATGTTCAGCGTGCTGGTGGACTACCCCAGCGAGTCCGAGGAGCAGAAGATCGTGGCCACCACCACCTCGGCCTACGAGGCGCAGCTGGAGCGCGTGCTGGGCGGGACCGACATCCTGGGCTTGCAGAAGCTGGTGCGCCGGGTGCCGGTGGCGGACCACGTGGTGCGCTACGGGGTGCGGCTGGCGCGCGCGACCCGCGGCCGGGACGGAGCGCCGGAGTTCGTCAAGCAGTGGGTGTCGTGGGGCGCCGGACCGCGCGCCTCGCAGTACCTCATCCTGGGCGCCAAGACGCGCGCGGTGCTGCTGGGTCGCTACGCTCCCGGCATCGAGGACGTGCAGGCGGTGGCGCCGGCGGTGCTGCGCCATCGCATCGTCACCAACTTCGCCGCCGAGGCCGAGGGCGTGAAGCCCGAACGCATCATCCAGGACCTGCTCAAGGCCGTCCCGGTCGAGGGGTGAGGAGGATCGCGGTCCACCCGGAGGCAGCATGAACGCGGCCGCCATGCCTCGACCGCAGGACGTCGAGCTCAAGCGCCAGATCGGGCTCTACGCCGCCACCGCCATCACGGTGGGCAACATCATCGGCTCCGGCATCTTCCGCTCGCCGCATTCCGTGGCGCTGGAGATCTCCACCGTCGGGCTCGCCATCCTGGCGTGGGTGATCGGCGGGGCGATGTCGCTGTGCGGCTCGCTGGCCCTGGCCGAGCTGGCGGTCACGAACCCCAAGACCGGCGGCCTCTACGTGTTCATCCGCGAAGGCTTCGGCAACGGCTGGGCCTTCATGTTCGGCTGGGCCAACCTGTGGGTGATCAAGCCCACGGTGATCGCCTCCATCACCAGCGTGTTCGCGCTCTACTTCTGCCAGGTGCTCCACCTCCCCAAGCCGGCCGAGCTGCCGGTGGGATTCGCCGCCGTCCTGCTCCTGACCTTCATCAACGTGCTGGGCGTGAAGGAGGGCGCGCGCACCCAGTCGCTGTTCACCACGCTCAAGCTGGTCGGCATCCTGGCGCTGTGCCTGGGGGCGTTCACCCTGGCGTCGCGCTTCCCGGCCTCGCCGCTCCCGGAGGCGGCGGCGCCGGCCGGGTCCAAGCCGCTGTGGCTCGCCCTGGTGGTGGCCATGATCCCGGTGCTCTTCGCCTACGACGGCTGGACCGACTCCACCTACGTGGGCGGCGAGATCGTGGAGCCCCGGCGCACGCTCCCCATCGCCATCGTGTGGGGCACGGTGCTGGTGATCGCGGTCTACGTGCTCACCAACCTCGCCTACTACAAGGTGCTCTCGCCCGCCGACGTCGCGCGCTACGAGGCGGTGGGCTCGGAGACCATCGGCCGCCTGATGGGCGACTGGGGGCGCCGTGCGCTGGCGGTGCTGGTGGCGGTTTCCACCTTCGGCACGGTGAACGGCGCCATCCTCACCGGGCCGCGCGTCACGGTGGCCATGGCGGCCGACGGGCTGCTGTGGAAGCCGCTCGCGCACGTGGACGCCAGGCGCTCCGCGCCGGACCGCGCCCTGTGGATCCAGGCCGTGCTCTCGTGCCTGTGGCTCTGGGCGGCGGGGGGCTTCGAGGACGTGTCGGGGTGGTTCGTCACCACCTCGTGGCTCTTCTACGGCCTCACCACCGCCGCGCTGTTCGTGCAGCGGCGGCACGAGCGCGAGGGCCGCGTCGCGGCCGCGGGCTATCGCACCTTGCTCTACCCGCTCACGCCGTGGCTGTTCATCCTGGCCACGCTTCTCATCATCGGCAGCGACCTGGCCTCCTCGGGTTGGCGCGCCGCGGCCGGCGTGGGCATCGCCGCGCTGGGCTACCCGGTCTACCTGTTGTGGAAGGGCCGGCCGGCGCGGCCGGCGTAACGGGAATGGACGCGCTCGAGAAGTCGCACTACGTCACCCCGGACCTCTACGATCTGGTCTACTCCGGCTACGTCGAGGACCTGGACTTCTACGTCGCCGCCGCCAAGGCGGCGCGCGGCGCGGTGCTGGAGCTGGGCTGCGGCACCGGCCGGGTGCTGCTCCCCACGCTCCAGGCCGGCGTGGACATTGACGGGGTGGACGTGCGTCCCGAGATGCTCGAGGCGCTGAAGCGCAAGGCGGCGGCGCTGGGCCTCAAGCCCCGCGTCTACCCGGGCGACATGCGCGACTTCACCACGCCGCGGCGCTACGCGCTCATCACCATCCCGTTCCGCGCCTTCATGCATAACCTCACCACCGAGGACCAGCTCAAGACCCTGCGCGTCATCCGCGAGCACCTGGACTCCGGCGGCGCCCTGGTCTTCAACGTGTTCCACCCCAGCTTCGACCGCCTGGCGCAGGGCGAGGGGGAGCCCTACCTGGAGAAGGAGTTCCGGCACCCGGGGACCGGCCTGCCCGTGCGGATGTTCGTCACGCCGCACCGCGACCGGGTGAACCAGCTGCTGCGCTGCGAGACCGAGGTGCAGGAGCTGGACGGGGCGGGCCGGGTGGCCGCCACGCACCGCTACGAGTTCACGCTGCGCTGGACCTACAAGGCCGAGATGGAGCTGCTCCTGCACGTGGCCGGCTGGCCGCGCTGGCGGATCCTGGGCGGGTTCGATGGGAGGACGCTGGAGAAGGACACGGACGAGATGGTCGTGACGGCGTGGAAGGATTGATGCGATGAAGGAAACAGCCGAAGGCCGTGCCGCGGGCGCGGTGGCCGCGGCGCCCTCGCCCTACGGCGACGCCGAGCTCTACGACCTCGTCCTGGGAGGCTACCGCGACGACCTGGACTTCTGGCTCTCCGCCGCCCGTTCCGCGCGCGGCGCCGCGCTCGAGATCGGCTGCGGCACGGGCCGGGTGCTCCTCCACTGCCTGCAGGCCGGCGTGGACATGGACGGCCTTGACCTCCACCCGAGCATGCTCGAGCGGCTCAAGCGCAAGGCCGCCGAGCTGGGGCTGAAGCCGCGCGTCTTGCTGGGCGACATGCGCGACTTCACCATGCCGCGCCGCTACGCCCTGGTCCTCATCCCCTGCAACGGGTTCGTCCACAACCTCACCACCGGGGACCAGCTCAAGACCCTGCGCGTCTGCCGCGAGCACCTGGAGCCGGGAGGGGCGCTCGTCCTGCACACCTTCAACCCCAGCTTCGCCGAGATGGCGCGCCCCGACGGGGAGCGCGTCCTGGAGCTGGAGGCTCCGCACCCCGTCACCGGACTGCCCATCCGCCTCTACGACACCCGGCGCAAGGACCGCGTGAACCAGCTGCAGTTCTCGGTGAACGAGGTGGAGGAGCTGGACGCGCAGGGTAACGTGCTCCGCGTGCGGCGCAACGAGACCACCATGCGCTGGGTCTACCAGGCCGAGATGGAGCTGCTCCTCGAGGTGGCCGGCTTCGCGCGCTGGCGGATCGCCGGCGACTTCGACGGGCGGCCGCTGGGCCGCGACGACAACGCGATGGTCGTCACCGCGTGGAGGGAGTGAAGCGGTGACGGGCGCCTCCTTCCCGCGCTCGGCCTCCGGCGCGCAGCCCGACCGCGGCATGGCGCGGGGCGGGGCCGAGGGACGCGCGTTCCTCGACCCGGCCGTGGTGGCGCGGCTCGCCCACCTGGACGTGCGCGCCCGCCTGGTGGTGGAAGGCTTCATCGCCGGCATGCACCGCAGCCCCTTCCACGGCTTCAGCGTGGAGTTCGCCGAGCACCGCCCCTACATGCCGGGCGACCCGTTGAAGAGCGTGGACTGGAAGCTCTACGCCAAGAGCGACCGCTACTACGTGAAGCAGTACACCGAGGAGACCAACCTGCGCGCCCACCTGCTGGTGGACCTCTCCCGCTCGATGGCGTTCCGCTCCGCGCGGGCGAGCATGTCCAAGCTGGAATACGCGCAGTCGCTGGCCGCCGCCCTCGCCTACCTGATGCTCCAGCAGCAGGACGCGGTGGGCCTGCTGCTGTTCGCCGAGCGGCCGCTGAGCTACATCCCGCCGCGCTCGGTGCGCTCGCATCTGGACATCCTCCTGAAGACGCTGGGCGCCATGGCGCCGCAGGGACGCACCCAGCTCGGCCCCGCCCTGCACGAGCTGGCCGAGCGCATCAAGCGACGGGGGCTGATCGTGCTGTGCTCCGACCTCATGGACCGGCCCGAGGAGATCCTGGGCGGCTTGCAGCACTTCCGCCACCGCAACCACGAGGTGGTGGTGTTCCACGTCCTCGACCCCGACGAGGTGGACTTCCCCTACACCGACACCGCCACCTTCGTGGACATGGAGACCGGACAGCAGATCACCACCGAGCCCTGGGAGATCGCGCGCACCTACCGCGAGCGCCTGGAGGCGTGGTCGGGCCGCTACGCTCGCGCCTGCCGCGAGCACCTCATTGACTACGTGCGGCTCGACACGCGCACCCCCTTCGACCGGGCCCTGCTGCACTACCTGGAGAAGCGCGCGAGGCTGCTGTGAAGGAGGCGCGCCCGGCACGCCCGGCCGCCGTCCGCTCCCGGCCATGAGCTTCCTCAACCCGCTCTTCCTCTTCGGCCTGCTCGCCGCCGCCATCCCCATCCTCATCCACCTCTTCACCCGCCGGCGCCCGCGCGAGCTGCCGTTCCCTTCCATCGAGTTCCTGCGCGAGGTCAACCAGACCGAGATCCGCCGCCTGAAGCTCAAGCAGTGGCTCCTGCTGCTGCTGCGGGTGCTGGCCATCGCGGCGCTGGCCCTGGCCATGAGCCGGCCCGCCCTCAAGGGGAGCGCCGGCAGCCTGGCCGGTCGCGCCGGCAGCACCGTGGTGCTGCTGCTCGACCGCAGCGCGAGCATGGGCGCCTACGGCACGCAGGGCACGGTGTTCGCGGAAGCCCGCCGCCTGGCGGAGGACCTGCTCGCGACCCTCGGACCCGACGACGAGATCCTGCTCGTGCCCTACGACGCCGGCCCCGCCCCCATCTCGCCGCGCCCGCTCACCGACGTGGGGCGCGTGCGCTCGGCGCTGCTCGGCCTGGAGCCCGGCGAGCGAGTGGGCGACCATCGGGCCGCCCTGCAGCAGGCGGAGCGCGCGCTGGCGGAGAGCCACGCCCTGAACCGCGAGCTGTTCTGGCTCTCCGACTTCCAGGCGACCGGCTGGGAGCCGGGCGGGAAGCCCGAAGCCGGTGGCGAGGTGTGGCGGCAGGCGCGCGCGTACTTGCTGCCGGTCTCCCCGCGCGGGCGCTCCAACGTCGCCCTCACCGACGCGGGGCTCTCGCCCTCGCCCGAGGGCACGGCGCTCTCGGTCACGGCGCACGCCTTCCAGGCCAGCCCGGGCGACCTCACGGTGGCCGCGCGCGACGCCCGCGGCGGCGCCGAGCTGGGCCGCGGCTACCTGCCCATGCCCGCCGACGGGGAGGCCACCACGCTGCTGCCGCTCTCCACCTTGCCTGCCGCCGGCGGCCTGGTGGAGATCCCCGACGACAACCTGCCGCTCGACAACCGGCGCGCCTTCACGGCGGGTCGCGCCGGCAGCGCGCGGGTCGTGCTGCGCGAGGACGGCGCTCCCTCTCCGCTGCGCCTGGCGCTGGCCGCGGGCGCGCCGGCCTCCGGGATCGAGGTGGTCCGCGCCGAGGCGG
>JBBIHL010000110.1:0-8703 GCA_037447075.1 Candidatus Eiseniibacteriota bacterium
GCAGGAACGCCGGCAGGGCCCAGGCGGGGACGCTTCGAGCGGCGGCGACCGCCGCGGGCAACCGGCGCGACATTCGGGGCATGGACGGCTCCTGTCGTGGCAGAGACGGCGACCGGGAGCCCTGGAGTCTAGCCCGGCGCGCCGCCGCGCGCTACGGCACTTCGCCCATCAGGATCCGGGCCAGCTTGTGGGGATCGATGTTCCCGCCGGAGACGACGCACACCACCCGGCCCCCGCCGGCCGTGCCCGCCAGGGCGGCGGCCACCGGCGTGGCTCCCGCCCCCTCGGCCACCACCCGGTTGCGTTCCGCCAGCAGCCGCACCGCGGCCGCCACCTCGGCGAGCGGGACCACCTTCGAGCCCGCCAGCAAGGCGCTGGCCAGCGGCCACATCTCCTCCAGCACGCTCTTGCCCCCGATCCCGTCCACGAAGCTCGCGGTGTGCGCGATGGCGCGCGGCGCGCCCGCCGCGAGCGAGGCCGCCAGCGGCGCCGCCGTCTCCACCTCGCAGGCCAGCACCTTGGCCGCGGGCCGCAGCTCCCGCAGCGCCGCGGCGATCCCGCAGCTCCCGCCCCCATAGGGCACCAGCACCGCATCCACCTCCGGCAGGTCCTCGGCGACCTCCAGGCCGATGGTGCCGTTGCCGGCGATCACCGCCGGGTCGCTCACCGGATGGATGAAGAGCCCGTCCAGCCCGGCGAAGCGGTGCTCGACCAGCACCTGCCACCAGGCGTCGTAGGGGGCCTTCACGATCCGGGCGCCCAGCCGCTCGATGGCGTCGAGCTTGGCCCGCGGCGCGTTGTCGGGCACCACCACCGTGCAGGGCACGCCCAGGCGGCGCGCGTTCCAGGCCACGCCCTGGGCCATGTTGCCCGCGCTCGCCGTGTAGACGCCGCGGCGCAGCGCTTCCGGCGGCGCCACCGCCATGGCGTTGCCCGCGCCGCGCAGCTTGAACGAGCCGATGGGCTGGAGGTTCTCGAGCTTGAGCCAGATCTCCGCCGGCGCGTCGTCCACCTCGAGACGAACCAGCGGCGTGCGCAGCACCGACCCCGCCAGCCGCTCCCGCGCCGCGCGGATGTCGTCGAGGCGGGGCGCCGGGACGCTACGCAAGCCGGTGGCCCCCCAGATCCACGGCCGGGCGTCGCTCCGCCTGGGCCTTGCGCCAGACGTGGTGCACGGCCGCCAGGTCCTCCACCGCGATGCCGAGCGACTTGAAGAGCGTGACCTCGTCCCGCTCGCCGCGGCCCGGCACGCGCCCCAGCAGCACGTCGCCCAGCTCGCCCACGATGTGGTCGTCTCCCAGCGCCCCCTCCCGCCTGGGGATCAGGAAGTCCCCGGCCTCGCTCAGGCACGATTCGCGCCGGTCCACGTAGAGGAGCGACCGGCGCACGGCGGCGGTGTCGAGCTCGCGGGTGTGGGGGAAGCACGCGCCCACCGCATTGACGTGCGCCCCGGCGGCGAGCCACTCACCCCGCAGCACCGGCTCGCGGGAGGAGGTGGTGGTGCAGACCAGGTCGGCGCCCTCCACCGCCTGGGCCGCCGAGGGCATGACCTCCACGCGAAGGCCGTGCCGGCGCGACTCGCGCTCGGCGTAGGCGCGCGCGTGGTCGCCGTTGCGGCTCCACACCCGCACGCGGCGCAGGGCGCGCACCGCCCGCATCGCGTCCAGGTGGGTGGTGGCCTGCACCCCCGAGCCCAGGATGGCCAGGTCCCCCGCGTCCTCCCGCGCCAGGGCGCGGGTGGCCACGCCGCTCACCGCGGCGGTGCGGACGGCGGTGATGGAGCTGGCGTCCACCACGGCGAGCAGGCTCCCGTGCTCCGCCTCGAACAGCAGGACGGCACCCTGGTGGGAATCCAGTGGGCCGCCCTCGTTGCCGGGAAACACCGTGACCACCTTGATCCCCAGGCAGCGCGGCGCGCCCAGGTAGCCGGGCATCAGGCCCAGCAGGCCCGCCTGGTCGGGGGTGCGCACCATGGAGCGCAACGGCAGCACGGCGTCGCCGCGGGCCAGGGTGCGGAGGGCCTCGGCCATGACCTCCACGCACTCGCCCATGGGGAGGAGGCGGGGGACCTCGGCCTGCGGGACGATCTGCACCGGCACCGTGTCCTCCTGGGATTGCGGCCCGGCCGGCGGCGCTAGCCGGCGCCGAACAGCGCGCACATGCGCTCGGGATCCACGTTGCCGCCCGAGACGATCGCCACCACCCGGGCGCCCGGGCGGGCGGAGACCTTCCCCGCCAGCAGGGCCGCGGTCGCCGCCGCGCCCGCGCCCTCCACGTAGAGCTTGGCGCGCAGCAGCAGCAGCCTCATGGCCTCGGCGATGGCGGCCTCGCTCACCGTCACGACCTCGTCCACGCAGCGCCGCGCCACCTCGAGCGGGAGCGCTCCCACGAACGGCGGGGTGAGCCCCTCCGCCAGCGTGTCGGCGGGTCGCGGGACGGGAACCGGCTTCCCCGCGGCCAGGGCCGGACCCAGGCCCGGCCCCGCCTCCAGCTCCACCGCGACCACGCGCGTCCGGGGCCGGAGGCTCTTCACGGCCACCGCCACGCCCGCCATGAGCCCTCCGCCTCCCACCGGCACCACCACCACGTCGGCCTCCGGCAGGTCCTCCAGGACCTCCAGGCCCACGGTGCCGGCGCCCGCCAGGCCCACCGGGTCGTCGAAGGGATGGACGAACACCGCGCCGCGCTCCCGGCGCAGCCGCTCCACGCGGTCGAACAGCGTGGCGCGATCGTCGTGGAACAGCACCTCGGCGCCGTAGCCGCGCGTCGCCTCCACCTTGGAGCGCGGCGCCCCGGCGGGCATCACCACCGCGCACGGCACGCCCACCCGCCGCGCCGCCCACGCCACCGCCTGGGCGTGGTTGCCCGCGGACACGGTGACCAGCCCGGCGGCGCGCTCGGCCATGGAGAGCGAGAGCACCTTGTTGAGCGCCCCGCGCGGCTTGAAGGAGCCCGTCTTCTGGAAGCTCTCGCATTTGAGGAACAGCTGCACGCCGGGCCGCTCGCCCAGCGAGCGGGCCGAGAGCAGGGGCGTGCGGTGCACCTGGCCGCCGATGCGCTCGGCGGCGCGGCGGATATCGGCGAGCTGGAGCGCGGGCGCGGCCGGCTCGGCGGCCGGGCGATCCATGCGGCTACGGCGCTTCGCCGAGCAGGCGCGCCAGGTTGCCGCCCAGGATGGCGGCGGCGTCGTCCCGCGCCACGCCCAGCTCGGAGAGCACCCGGGTCTGATCCTGGAAGACGTCGGCCCGCCAGCCGCGCGGGAACGCGGTGGAGTCGGTGCCGAACAGCAGGCGCCGCGGGCCGTAGACCTGCAGGCTGCGCTCGAACACGGCGCGCAGCGTGAGCGGATTGGGCATGAGCCGGGCCCAGCTGTTGGAGCTGGAGGTATCCAGGTAGATGTTCCTGCACAGCTCGCCGAGCATGAGGATCTCGCGGTAGAAGCCGCAGCCGAAGTGCGGGATCTGGAAGTTCACCTCGGGGAAGCGGGTGGCGGCCGGGTGCACGTCCAGCGGATTGGCGTAGCGCATGTCGAGGGTGCCGGGCAGTCCCAGCCGCTCGCGGATCACCACGCGCAGGATGCCGAAGTGGATGAACACCACCGCCCCCACCTCGGCGGCCGCGCGGTAGACCGGCGCGATGCGCTCCTCGGCCGCCGAGAAACGGTGCATGGCCGGGAACAGCGCCACGCCGCGCAGCCCCAGGGCGCCCAGGCCGCGGCGCGCGCGGGCCGCCGCGTCGGGCTTGGTGGGGTCCAGCATGAAGTAGCCGGTGAAGCGCTCGGGGTGGGCCCGCACCGCGGCGGCGACCGAGTCCTCGTCGCCCGGCGCGCTGGCGATGAGCACCATGCGCTCGAGGCCGTGGCGGTCCATCTCGGCCACCCAGCGCGCGGCCAGCTCCTTGGGATCCGGCTTGGGCAGCTCGATCCCCAGGAACTCGCCCATGGTGGCGTAGGCCAGCTCGTCGGTGTTGCCGAAGCGGTCGCGGATGGGCTCGAGGAGCGAGTGATAGAAGCGGTGGGAGAAGAAGTGCGCGTGCGAATCGAAGACGGGGACGTCGCCGAACGGGGTGTTCATGGGCCGGGCTCTCCCAGAGCGGGCGCACAGGGTAGCGCAAGGCCGAAGAGGCACCAAGCGGTTCCGCAACCGGCGCCCGGCTGCGCCCGGCCGGGGGAGCGGTGTCGGGTCCCGGAGATGATAGCGCGAGCGGTCGGCCGCGAGCCGGGGCTCCCTGGACGGAGCGGAAGGCCGCGGACCGCAGGGCGGGCGGCCGCCCCGGCGGTCCCCTTCAGGAGCTGCCCTGGGCCGCCTCGGTGAGCACGCGGATCGCGGCCTCGATCCGCTCGGCCATCCGGTCGTTGCCGGCCAACCGGGCGTGCTGGGCGTGGATGCGCAGCAACGCCACCTCGGCGTGGACGCGCACGCGGGAGGCCTCGCGCTCGAGCTCCCGCACCGCATCGGGGTCGCGCGTCTCCCGCACGCGCCGGTCGAGCGCGGCCAGGGCCCGCTGCTCCTCGAGCAGCGCGCTGGCCACCTGGAGCGCGAACGCGTTGAGGTCGGCGGTGGGCTCGGCGGGGCGCTTCTGCGCCAGGGCGGGGAGAGCCGCGGCGATCAGCAGCACGATCACGTACTGTCGCAGCGGCAGGAAGATGTGCGGCCCCGCCGACGCGGGCGCCAGCGAGCAATCCGATGCTGCGGCCATGGCCCCTACTCCTGCGCGTGTTGCCTAGGGGACTCCGTAAGGGACCGATGTCTCCTGCTGCCGGGCGCGGAGACGTCATTACCTTGCATCAGGCGGCGCTCCGAATCAAGGGCTTCGGGGTCGCCGGGCTGGCGCCCCCACGGAACCCGAAGCGCGCGCTACTTCCTACCACGGTCCTTCCGGGGGACTGGAGCGTGATGAGATTGCTGCCGGCCGCTTCGGCATGCCCACGAAGGCCGACCGAGCAGGAACTTTCAGGAGGAGTGGCGGCCGCTCGCCGTCCTCCGGCGCCGAGGCCGGCGCTACGCCAGCGGCGAGGGTCCCTTCTCGGACGGCCGGTAGAAGGGGTTCTCCCCGGCGGCGTGGTCGGTGGTGTCCATCACGGCCACGATCTGGGGCACGGCCTCCTTGATCATGACCTCCACGCCCTGCTTCAACGTGACGTCCACCATGCCGCAGCCCTGGCACCCCCCGCCCAGCTGGATGTAGGCGATGTTCTGCCGCACGTCGAGCAGGGTCACGAAGCCGCCGTGGCCGGCGATGGCCGGATTGATCTGCTCGTCGAGCACCTTCTGCACGGCGAGCGCCACCGGGTCGGTCCAGAGCGCGTTGGGGTTCTCGATCTTGAACCCGCTCACGTTCAGCTCGTCAACGAAGTCCACCCGCGCGCCCTTCAGGTTCGGCGCGCTCTCGGCGTCCGTCAGCACCGGGAAGCCGGCCGCGTCCGAGACCACGTCGCTCGGCCGCTTGTCCTCGGGGCCCACGAAGCTCATGGAGTAGAGGAAGCCGCCGGGGCCGCGCCCCTTGATCTCGAGGCGCAGGCACAGCCCGGCGCGGTCCTGGGCCTCGAGCAGCTCGAGGATCTTGTTCCTGGCGGCGTCGGTGAAGGTCAGCATGAGCGCTCCTGGGAAGACGGATCGGCTCGCGCACCCATGATAGCCGCCGGCGCCGCGCGCCGCCACCCGGAGCGGCCGGCCGGTGGGGGCGGGCGGCCCTTGGGGTGCGCGTCTACCTCCCCTCGCGCATCAGCGCCGGCGAGGCCATGAGCGAGTCCACGGAGATCAGCGCGCCGTCCGGGCGCACCCGGCCGAACTGCAGCACGCCGGTGGGGCAGCTCTGCACGCAGGCCGAGCAGCGGACGCACTCGGGATCCTGCATCGGCACGCCCTTGTTGGCGAAGTTCATGACATCAATGCCCTGGTGGCACACCGAGGTGCACACGTTGCAGGAGATGCACTTCTTCTTGTCGGAGACGATGGCGAAGCGGCTGAAGCGGGCGTAGACGTGCATGAGCGCCGCGAGCGGGCACAGGAAGCGGCACCACACGCGGCCCGAATACCAGAAGTAGAGGCCGTAGCCGACCACGCCGGCCAGGAACACGTCCACCCACCACTTGTAGTTGTTCTTGAGCAGCGGATCGAACGCCGCGTCGGCCCAGTTGCCGGGCGGCAGCGCCCAGCCCAGGATGCGCACGGCGAGCAGCAGCAGGGCGATCCCCAGGATCCCCTGTCCGGCCATGTTGAGGCGGTTCCAGAAGGGCCCGTGCGGCATCTTGTGGCGGTGGGTGTCGCCCAGGGTCTCGGCCAGCGCGCCGCACGAGCAGATCCAGCCGCAGTAGACGCCCTTGCCGAAGAAGCGGATCCCGAGCGGGATCAGCACGCAGGTCTGCACGAAGCCGATCCCGATCCACCACCACAGCGGCTCGTGGGTGAACACGTTGTAGACGTTGAGCGGCCACGCCAGGATGAGCCCGTAGGCGCGCCAGAACTCGCGCCCGTGCCCGTAGTTCGCCGCCGGGAACAGGGCGTCGGCCAGCCCGCGGGGGAGGAGGCCGTGATGGTGAAGGAGGGGCAGGATGACCTCGGGGATCAGGAAGAGGGGGAGCACCTGCACGGTCATGAGACAGAGGGTCTGGGCGGTGACGTAGGGGGTCCGGCGGCGCCGGATGCGCCGGACGCCGAAGATCACCACCACCGCCGAGTAGGCGAGCGTGTACCAGAAGGCCGGGCCCGCCGCGCTGATCGCCAGCGTCCCGACCAGCGTCCGCGGGTCGGCGGCCGCCGCCGCGGCGCCGGCCGCGCGCAGCAGCTCGGGCAGGTTGGTGGGAAACCAGTGCTGCCGGTACCACAGGTCCGACATCACGCCGCCCGACTTCCAGTTGTAGAGCCAGGCGCAGAACAGCAGGAAGAGCCCCATGGCCGTCCAGCGCCCGGGCGTCATCTCGCCGGCGATGCGGATGCCCGAGCGGCGGAAGAAGTCGAGCGGCGGCTCGCGCCCGATCATGGCGAAGACCACGTCGTTGGGGATCGTCTCGGGCGCCCCGTCGGCGCGGGCCAGGGTCACGTCGCGCTCGCGGATCCCCTGGAGCCGGGTGCCCAGCCGCAGCGTGATGCGGCCCGGAGGGTGCTCCCGCACCGCGAAGGGGCCCGCCGCCGTGGTGACCCGCTCCGAGGTGGGGTGCTCCACGGCGACGTCGGCCATGGGGTCGCGCTGGAGCGCCTGGAGCTTCTCGAGGTTCTCGGGCTTGGGGCGCGAGAACTCGGGCCTGCGGTAGGAGACCGTCACCCGGGCGCCCGCCTGGGCCAGCGCGATGGCGGTCTCCAGGGCCGAGTCGCCGCCCCCCACCACCAGCGCCTCCTTGCCCGTGAAGTCCCTGGGGTCGTGCAGGCGGTTGTAGACCTTGTCGAGGTGCTCGCCCGGCACGCCCAGCTTGCGGAAGTTGCCGCTGCGCCCGATCGCCACCAGCACCCGCCGCGCGCGCAGCGCCGTTCCCGAAGCCAGGTGCACGATCAGCTCGTCGCCCCGGCGCTCCACCCGCTCCGCCCGGGCCGCGACCGGCGCGATCGTGGCGCGCTCGGCCTGGGCCCGCAGCTCGGCGATCAGCGCCTCCTTGACCTCGGCCCGCACCTGCAGCTCCCCGGCCGGGATCATGGCCTTGGGATAGGTGTAGATGGGCTTGCGCCTGGGGAAGTTGACCAGGGTGGAGAACGGCTCGGTTGCCTCCAGGACGACGAAGTCGAGGCCGCGCCGGCGCGCCTCGACCGCCGCCGCCATGCCGGAGACCCCCGCCCCGATGATGACCAGGTCGAGGAGGCGATCCCCCTCGGTCGAGGCCGCCGGCGCCGCCGCAGTCGAGCGCCCCAGGTCCGCGGCGAACGTCCGCACCGCGCGCGCGCCGCTGTCGAGCGAGAACTTGAGCAGCGGGATGCCGGTGAGGTCGCCCGAGACGTGCACGCCGGGCAGGTTGGTGCTGCCTTCCTCGCCGACCTCCGGGAGCTTCTCCACCGTGCCGGCCGGCCAGCGGGTATGCAGCCACCGGGTGTAGCGGCGGATCAACCCGAGCACGAGACCCTCCTGGGCGGGATCGCGGCGAATCCCAGCGCGCACTCTGACATCGGCCGCGTCCGCAGGCAACGCCTCCCCGGGCTCATCGTTCCTGTTGCCCCCGGGCCGCGGCGGGGTGCACAATCCACCCCGGTCCCCGACACGCGGAGGCAGTTCCCATGGCCTCGATCGTGCTGGTCGTGAATGGTCGCGAGCGCCGCGTCGAAGCCGACCCCGAGATGCCGCTCCTCTGGGTCCTGCGCGACACACTCGGGCTCACCGGGACCAAGTTCGGGTGCGGCGCCGGTCTGTGCGGGGCGTGCACCGTCCACCTCGACGGCGAGGCGGCCCGCTCGTGCATGACGCCGGTCGGCTCGGTCTCCCGCAGGCGGGTGACGACGATCGAGGGGCTCTCCGCCTCGGGTGCCCACTCCCTGCAGAACGCCTGGATCGCCGAGCAGGTTCCCCAGTGCGGCTACTGCCAGCCGGGGCAGATCATGGCGGCGGCGGCGCTGCTGGCCCGCAAGCCCAAGCCCTCCGACGCCGAGGTCGACGAGGCCATGTCCGGCAACCTCTGCCGCTGCGGCACCTACCTGCGCATCCGGCGGGCCATCCGCCGCGCCAGCGGAGGCGAGTCGTGAGCGGTCCCGCGCTGAGCCGTCGCGGATTCCTCAAGCTCGG
>JBBIHL010000111.1:0-8686 GCA_037447075.1 Candidatus Eiseniibacteriota bacterium
CGCGCAGGGCGGCGCCGCCCGGCTGGGCCAGCCCGCGCGCGGTGGCGAGGCCCACCCGCACGCCGGTGAAGGAGCCCGGCCCCAGGTCGGCCGCCACCCACGCCAGCTGTTCGGTGGAGACCCCGTCGGCCTCCATCACGCGGCGGACCAGCGGCAGGAGCTCCCGCGTGTGCCCGTGGGCGGCTTCCAGCGACTCGCAGCGCACCACGCGCCCCTCCTCGTCGCAGAGGGCCGCCTCGAGATGCCCGGTGGCGGTCTCCAGCGCCAACCCCCTCACCACGCCGCCCGCTCCCCCGCCCAGGCCCGGTGCAGCTCCTGTCCCCGGGGACCGCGCCCCTCGACGGTCGCCCGGCGCGATTCGCCGTCCGCGAACTCGAGCGTGACCACCAGCGCGTCCGCGCGCCAGGACTCCGGCAGCCGCTCCCCCCACTCCACCGCCAGCACCCCGCGCTCGCGGTACTCGTCGAGTCCCAGCCCCAGCGGATCCACGGGCTCGACGAGGCGGTAGAGGTCCACGTGCACCAGCAGGACGCGACCGTGCAGTTCGCCGATCAGCGTGAAGGTCGGGCTGCGGACCCGCGCGCGCACCCCCAGGCCGCGCGCGAGCCCCGCCACGAAGCGCGTCTTGCCGGCGCCCAGGGGTCCCGAGACCACGATCACGTCACCCGCGCGGACCCAGGGCGCCAGGCTCTCGCCCATTGCCTCGGTCTCGTCGCTGGAGCGGAGCCGGCAGCCGGCGGCCGTCATCGCGCGCGCGGCGTCAGCGTCGCGAGCGGCAGGACCATCTCCTCCAGCGAGATCCCGCCGTGCTGGAACGAGCCGCGGTACTGGCGCTCGTAGTCGTGGAAGCGCGTGGGATAGACGAAGTAGTAGTCCTCGCGCGCGAGCAGGTAGTTCTTGTTGACTCCCTCTGCCGGCAGGCGGAAGTCCCCCGGGCGGCGCAGCAGGACCGCGTGCTTGGTGTCGCAGTTCAGGTTGGTGCCGAACTTGTAGCGCAGGTTGGTGGAGGTCTCGCGATTGCCGTAGACCAGCGCCGCGCGGCGCCCGAGCACGGCTCCGTGGTCGGTGGTGAGCACCACCCGGCAGTCCTGGGCGGAGAGCGCACGCAGCGACTCGTAGAGGGCCGAATGCGCGAACCACGTCTTCATCACGGCCCGGAACGCCGCCTCGTCGGGCGCGAGCTCCTGGAGGATCTCCGACTCCGCGCGGCCGTGAGCCAGGATGTCCACGAAGTTGAACACGAGGCTCACCAGCGGGATGCCCTCGAACGAGCCGATCTGCCGCCGGGTCTGGTTCGCCTCCTCCACGTTGTAGATCTTCACGTACTTGCTGCTCCTGGGCGCCAGGTGAAGGCGCTGGAGCTGCAGGTCCAGCAGCTGGTGCTCGTGCCGGTTCTTGGAGCGCTCGTCGCCGGAAACCTCCTGCCAGTACTGGGGGTGGCGGATGGCCAGATCCGCCGGCAGGAGCCCCGAGAAGATGGCATTCCGCGAGTAGGGCGTCGCGGTGGGCAGGATCGAGCAGTAGTAGCCGCAGTCCACCTCGAAGAGGTCGGCCACCATGCCCTCGATGGCGAACCACTGGTCGAGCCGCATGCAATCCACCACCACGAAGACCACGCGCTTCCCCTCCCGCAGCAGGGGGGCGACTCGGGCCGGAACCACGTCCACCGAGAGCGGCGGGCGCTGGGGCAGGTCGCGGTGCACCCAGTGCCCGTAGTGGGCCTCGATGAAGCGGCCGAACTCGACGTTGACCGAGCGGCGGAAGTCGCCGTGCGCCTGCTTGAGCCCCTCCTCGCTCGAGGCGTCGAGGGTCACGTCCCAGCGCGCGAGCTCCACGGCCAGCTCCACCCACTGCGCCCAGCTCAGCTGCCGGGTGGGCAGGGACTGCCAGCGCTGCTGCTGCGTGACGTAGTCGCGCGTGAGCTGGCTGTCCTGGAGCTTCTGCGCGTCGAGCACCCGCTTGCAGGCGAGGAAGACCTGGCTGGGATTGACCGGCTTGATCAGGTAGTCGGTGATCCGCTTGCCGATGGCCTCCTCCATCAGGGCCTCCTCCTCGTTCTTGGTGACCATGATCACGGGGAGCGCGGGGCTCACGCCCTTGATGGCGACCAGGGTCTCGAGGCCCCCCATGCCGGGCATCATCTCGTCGAGCAGGACCACGTCGTAGGGCTCCTGGCGGAGGCGGGCCAGGGCGTCCTCGCCGCTGGGCACGCCGGTCACCGCGTAGCCCTTGGTCTCGAGGAACTTGATGTGGGGCCGCAGCAGGTCGATCTCGTCGTCGGCCCAGAGGACCCGACGCTTGGGCTCGTCCGTCATGGGGGGAGGGATCTCAGGTGCGGAAGCGGATCACCATGGTGGTGCCTTCGCCCGGCGCGGACTCACGGACGAAGAGCTTTCCGCCATGATACTCCTCGACGATGCGGCGCGCCAAGGCGAGGCCCAGCCCCCAGCCGCGCCGTTTGGTGGTGTAACCCGGCTCGAAGATGCGCTGCGCCTCGGAGGGGCTCATGCCCCGGCCGCTGTCGCTCACCGAGAGCTCGACGGCCTCGGCCTCCTTGCGACGCTCCACCACCACCTCGATCACGCCCGGGCGGCGCTCGATGGCGGAGAGGGCGTTCACCAGCAGGTTCTCGATCGCCCACTCGAGCAGCTCCCGGTCCACGTTGACCGGCGGGACCTCGTCGTAGCGCTCGCGGATCTGCACCTCGCCCTCGCCCTGGGGGATGCGGCGCCGCAGGTACTGCACCGCCTGGCGCGCGACCTCGGTGACGTCCTGGAGCTGGAGCTGGGGCGGCGAGCCCACGTGGCTGAAGCGCTGGGCCACCTTGGTCAGGCGGTTCACGTCCCGCTCCATCTCGGCGAGGGTCTCCTGGAGCTCACGCGGCTCCAGCGCCACGCCTCCCGGCTGCGATCCCTCCCCGCCCCTGCCGCGCAGCAGCTCGATCCAGCCCATCAGCGAGGAGAGCGGCGTGCCCAGCTGGTGCGCGGTCTCCTTGGCCAGGCCCACCCAGATGGCGCGCTGCTCGCTCTGGCGGATTCCGGCCAGCCCCCACAGTCCCACGGCCACGAAGGCCAGGATGGCCCCCACCTCGATCCAGGGCAGCCAGCGCAGGCGGGCGAGCACGGGCTGCTCGCCGTAGTGCAGATCCCCGATCTTGAAGGGCGAGTTCCCCTGGAACATGACGATCGGCGCGTTGCGTCGGTCCAGGTCACGCACGCGGGCCCGCACGCGCTCGATCCGCTCGCGGATCGGGGGCGAGGGCGGGTAGCTCGTGTCCAGGCTGTCGATGGACGCGTCCGGCACCAGGGCCTGGTCCACGCCCACCTGGCGCCAGGCCCGCGGCTTGCCGTCGGTGTCGGTGATCACGATGGGGAAGTCCAGCGAGCTGATGAGCTCGCCCAGGATGCCGCGCAGCACGGTGTCGCGGGTGGCGGGGAAGGAGGCCTGGGCGCAGAAGCGCGCCAGGACGCGCGAGGTCGCGCGCACCTGGCTGGAGAGCCCGTTGACCAGCTGGGCGGTGAACACGAAGGCGCCCACGGCGAGCAGCCCGGCCCCGAAGTAGACGTAGCTCCTGAACAGCGCGGCACGCGAGGGGCGCGGAGGGGCGCCCAGACGGGCCATGGCGCGCTACTCCGGCCCGATCTCCTCGAGGCCGTCCAGGTAGGGGCGCAGCGCGGCCGGGATGCGCACCGTGCCGAGCGCGGTCTGATGGTTCTCGAGCAGCGCGGCGAAGGTGCGCGGCAGCGCCACGCCCGAGGCGTTCAGCGTGTGGGGGTATTCCACCCGGCCGCCCGCCTCGCGCCGGAAGCGCAGGTTCATGCGCCGCGCCTGGAAGTCCTCGAAGTTGGAGCACGACGAGCACTCCAGCCAGGTTCCCATGCCCGGGGCGTGGACCTCGAAGTCGTAGCACTTGGCGGCCGCGAACGAGAGCTCGCCGCTGCACAGCAGCATCACCCGGTAGGGCAGCTCCAGCGCCTCGAACACGGCCGAGACGTCGCGGGCCAGCTCCTCGTGCTCGTCGTAGGAGCGCTCGGGCAGCGCGAAGCGCACCAGCTCGACCTTGTCGAACTGGTGGACGCGGACCATGCCCCGGGTCTCGCGCCCGTAGGCGCCGGCCTCGTAGCGGTAGGAGGCGCAGTAGGCGGTGAGGCGCTTGGGAATCTGGCCGGGCTCGAGGATCTCGTCCCGGTAGATGTTGGTGACCGGCACCTCGGCCGTTGGGTTCAGGAACAGGTCGTCCTCCTGCACGTGGTACATGTCGGCCTCGAGCTTGGGCAGCTGGCCGGTCCCGAACAGCACCTCGCGCCGCACCACGTGAGGGGGCGAGACCTCGGTGTAGCCGTGCCGCCGGGTGTGAAGGTCGAGCATGAACTGGATGAGACCGCGCTCCAGCCGCGCGCCGCGTCCGGTGAACAGCAGGAAGCCCGACCCCGCGATCTTGGGCCCGCGCGTGAAGTCCAGCAGGCCGAGGGCGGCGGCCAGCTCCCAGTGGGGCTTGGGCGGGAAGTCGAAGGCGCGCGCCTCGCCCCACGCGCGCAGCAGGACGTTGTCGCGCTCGCCGCGGCCCACGGGCACGCTCGCGTGCGGCAGGTTGGGGAGGGTGGCGGCCAGCCCCAGCCACTCCGCCTCGAGCGGCTTGAGCTCCTCGTCGAGCGCCTTGACCCGGTCCGCCACCTGCCTCATGGCCGCGATGTCGGCGGCCGCGTCCTGCCCCAGCTTCTTCTTGCGCGCGATCTCCTCGGAGGCCCGGTTGCGCTCGGCCTTGAGATCCTCGCCCTCGCGCAGCAGCTCGAGCCGGCGGGCGTCCAGCCGATAGTAGCGGTCCAGATCCACGTCGGCCGCCTTGGCCGCCACGCCCTCCGCGACCCGCGCACGCTGGTTGCGAGCGAACTTGGGATCCAGCATCTGTGCCATCGCCTCCGGGCCGGCCGCCGCCCCTGCCCGATGTCCCGCCGGGCTCAACGTCCGGGCGCCGCCTTCAGGCTGTCGCGCCGCGCCGCGAGCCTGCGGGCCCGCGCGAACGCCGCGCGCGCCTCCTCGCCGCGCTGCAGGCGGCTCAGCGCCATGCCGAGGCCGACATAACACGCCGGCTCGTCGGGGTCCAGCACCGAGGCGGCCGCGTAGCGTCGGGCTGCCAGCGCGTAGTCGCCGGCGCGGAACGCGCGATTGCCGGCCTCGAGAAAGGCCTGGGCCCGGTCGGCGCGGGATGCGGCCGGTCGCGGGGTCGAGCAGGCGGGCGCGGCCAGCGCCAGAGCCACGGCCAGCCAGACGGCCCGGCCGGTGGCGCGTGCGACCCGGCGCGCCGGCATGACCGGGACCTACTTCTTGGCTGCGGCCTTCGCGCGCTTCTTGGGACGGGCCGCGGTCACCTCGGCCGAGGCCGCCCTGGGCGCCTTGGGCGGACTCAACGAGATGCCCACGCGCTTCAGCAGCGACGCGGCCTGCTCGGAAGGCTGGGCCCCCTTGGCGAGCCAGGCTTCCACCTTGTCCTTGTGGATCACCAGCTCGTAGGGCTGCGTGAGCGGGTTGTAGTGGCCCAGGATCTCCAGGAAGCGCCCGTCGCGCTGCCGGCGGGAGTCCGCGGCCACCATGCGGAAGAAAGGCCGGTTCTTGGCTCCGGCCCGGGTCAGACGGATCACGACCATGGGTTCGTACCCTCCTCGGTGTTGAATGCCCCCTTGCGGGGCCGCTGCCCGCGCCGGGCGGTCAGCGGATGATGCCGCGCAGGCCCCCCGGACCACGCGGGGCGTGGCGCACGCGTTTCAGCAGCGTCCTCGCCTGGTCGAAGTCGCGCAGCAGGCGGTTGACGTCGGTCACCGTGGTGCCGCTCCCCTGGGCGATGCGGCGCCGCCGGCTGCCGTCGATCACGCGGGGCGCCCGGCGCTCGTGGCGCGTCATGCTGAGCAGGATGGCCTCGTAGCGCCGCAGCTGGTCCTGGGCGGGACCGGCCTGCGCCAGGGCCGCGCGGGGCGCCCCGGGCAGCAGCTTCAAGACCTCCTCCAGCGGGCCCATCCGCTTCATCTGCCGCAGCTGCTCCAGGAAATCCTCCAGGGTGAACTCGCCCTTGCGCAGCCGGCGCTCCATCTCGAGCGCCTGGTCGTGGTCCGCCGCCGCGCGGGCCTTCTCGACCAGGCCGACCACGTCCCCCAGCCCCAGGATGCGCGAGGCGATCCGCTCCGGGTCGAAGGGATCGAGCCCGTCGAGCTTCTCGCCCACGCCCAGGAACAGGATGGGCTTGCCCAGCGCCTGGCGCAGCGAGAGCGCCGCCCCGCCGCGCGCGTCGCCGTCCATCTTGGTGAGCACCAGTCCGTCCACTCCGATCCGCCGGGTGAACTCCGCCCCCACGCGCACCGCCTCCTGCCCGGTCATCCCGTCCATCACCAGCAGCACCTGGTGGGGGCGGGCGGCGGCCTTGAGCTCCTCCAGCTCGGCCATCAGCTCGTCGTCCACGTGCCAGCGGCCCGCGGTGTCGAGCACCAGGAAGTCGAAGCCACGGGTGCGCGCCTGCTCGACGGCTTGGCGGCCGATCGCGGCCGGCGTCACCCCATCCGGGGCCCGCCAGAACCCCGCGCCCCCCTGCTCGGCCAGCCGGCCCAGCTGATCCACGGCCGCCGGCCGATGGAGGTCCGCGCTGGCGAGCAACGCGCGCTTGCGCCGCTCCTTGAGCCACAGCGCCAGCTTGGCGGCGAATGTGGTCTTGCCCGAGCCGTTGAGCCCCACCAGGAGCACCACGGTGGGAAGGTGGGGCGAGCCGGCGAGGGTGACCCGGGTACGTCCGAGCAAGCCGACCAGCTCGTCGTGCACGATCCCGATCACCTGCTGGCCGGGGGTCAGGCTGCGGAGCACCTCCTCGCCGACCGCCCGGGCCTCGACGCGCGCTACGAAGTCCCTCGCGACCTGAAGCTGGACATCGGCTTCCAGCAGCGCCCGGCGCACCTCGCGCAGGCTCTCGCGGACGTTTTCGGGGGTGAGTCGGCCGTGGCCGCGCAGTCTCCGAAAGATTCCCTCAAGTCTCTGGGTCAGCTGGTCAAACAAGCGAGGTTGCCTCCGCGCGTGTGAAAACGCCGCAAGCTAGCACAGCCGGGCGCGGCAGGCAAGAGGATAAAGCCAGTCAATCCATTGTTCGGCTTGGGGTTATACGGTTTTTGCAGGCCCACCCGACGGGCGGCGGTCCCGGGCCCCCGGCGGCGTCCGAGGGGCTGGCTACGCCACCCCGATCGCCGCAGCCAGCTCGGACAGCGCACGTTCGCGGTGGTCCGCGTGGAACAGGGCGTTCCCCGCCACGAACACGTCGGCCCCCGCGGCCCGGCATTCCCGGGCCGTCTCGGGAACGATCCCGCCGTCCACCTCGATGAGGAACCGGTGTCCCGTCTGCCTCCGCCGTCGGGCCGCTTCGCGCACCTTCTCCAGCATGCCGGACATGAACGCCTGCCCGCCGAACCCGGGCTCCACCGTCATCACCAGCAGGAGGTCCAGGTCCGCCAGGTGCGGTGCCGCCGCCTCGAGCGGGGTGCCGGGCTTGAGGGCCAGCCCGACCTTGACACCCGCGCGCCGCACGGCTGCCAGCGCCGCCGCGGGATCCGGGCAGGCCTCCCAATGCACCGTGACCCCCGCGGCCCCGGCCCGCACGAAATCGCCCAGCAGGCTGAGCGGATCGCTCACCATGAGGTGGACGTCCAGGTACGACCGGCTGAGCCGGCCCACCGCCTCCACCAGCATCGGCCCGAAGGTCAGGTTGGGCACGAAGTGGTTGTCCATCACGTCGCAGTGGATCCACCCCCGCGCCCGCTCGGCGAAGCGGAGCTCATCGGCCAGCCGCGAGAAGTCGGCCGACAGGATCGAGGGCGCGAGGATGGGGGGCTGGGGCGCGTGGGTCATCGGTCGGCTCTCCCGGACGTGGCGGCGAACCCGGCTCAGCGGATCATACGCCCGCTGGCGGTGATGAGGATGGTGGCGCGGCGCGCGATGCGCGAGCCCGCGGGCGGATCCTGGGAGACGATGGTGCCGATCCCGGGCATCGAGGGCGGCGTGACCACGTTGAACCCCAGGGCCTCGAGCTGGCGGCGCGCGCCGCCGATCTCGCGGCCCACCAGGTCGGGCATCACGAACAGCTCCGAGGGCGGGCCGGTGCTGACCAGCAGCGCCACGGGGGTGGCGCGCGCCACCACGCGCTCGGGACCGGGGTCGGAGCCGACCACCAGCCCCTCGCCCACCTCCTCGGAGGGGGCGGCGACCGTGGCGCCCACCTCGAGCCCGGCCCGCTCCAGCAGGAGCCGGGCGCCGCGCAGCGACTCCCCGGAGAGTTCCGGCACCGTGCTGAACTCCTCGCCCAGGCTCACCACCACCGAGACCCGGCGGCGCCCGCGCACCGGCGTCCCCGGCGGCGGGTCCTGGCCGATGATGAAGCCGCGCGGGACGGCGACGTCGTAGCGCTCGCCGGAGCGCGAGAGCGTGAGCCCCTGGGGCGTCAGCGCCCGCTCGGCCTGCTCCAGGGTGAGGTTGGAAAGGTCGGGCACGCGGACTTCGCGGTCGGTGTGCACGAGGCGCGGCATCACCGCGTAGTTGAACAGCAGGAGCCCGCACAGGAAGGCCCCCAGGCCGAGCCCGACCCACGAGAGCAGGCTGCGGACCCGGTGCCGCCCGCCCGGTGCCGCTGCGGCGGCCGGCGGCGCCGCGCCCGGCGGCC